>CAKZMA010000030.1 GCA_937127375.1 uncultured Coleofasciculus sp.
AACGTCCATGATTTCTACCTGTGAACTCGGTTTTATTCTACTTAAGTATACTACTAAAAGTATTGCTATGTAAATGTCTACTGTGCTAGAATAGAGATAAGTTCACAGAGGTTTTACATCATGTCTATCTGCTCTAGCGAGTTACAATCTCAGCTATTCTCTAAAATCGCTGCATGGGAAATTCTTTCTTATAAGTACGTGGGTGAGCTATGGCGTGCGACGGCTCCCCCAGAGATGCGGGTCGAGGTCTACACAACCTGTGTCTATGTCTGGATTCCCAAAACTGACAAGCATCGCGGATTTTCTGAATTCGTCAGCTTTTGGGAATTTTTGGACTATTTTATGTGCCGTTCTATCTCCAAGGCATCCAAGGTTCAGGCATTCCTAATGCGCCAGGGACGTTACGCAGAGGTCTGGCGCGTGACCTCCAGCCAAGGGGCGACGGGGAAGAATTACCGAGTCGAGCTTTCTAACCTGGGCGGTTTGTGTGACTGTATGCTGTTCCGGTGCTTTGGCAACCGCATCCGCCGCGAACTCCCCTACTGTTTTAAGCTTTTGCAACAATCACGATTCTTTGACGGGCAGGCGATGTGCCACCACATCACAGCAGCGATACACCGGGGACACGCCTCAAGCATCGCTGAGTTCAAGGCTGAGTCACAGCGCCGGAAGAAGGAAGACCGAGAGCAACGAATGCGAGAGATCACAGTTGGTGACTGTCCAAGGGAAGGAAAACGCCTCTAACTCTCACCACCAGGGCGGCACTCACCGCCGCCCCTCTCCTCTCATGTTCACCTCTCAAAAAGTCGAAGAGAAAAATGCAAGGAATCCAACTCTGCATAGACATTCCCCAAAATCTTCCCCCAGAGGACTCCCGCGTGGAAATTCTCCCGCCGCACTCAGAAGCCGGAAAGACTGGGCGGGTAAGCAATCGGTTCTACTACCGAGCTAAGCGCCCAGGAGAGTACACCATCTGCGACCTGACAGTAACAACTCGCGGCAACCACTTGATCCACGTCACCCCCTCTGAGGTGATGGTAATCGGTAAGCCTCGACGCTGGTGGTAAGACACAGGTAGTAAGAGAGTAGGGGGCGGCGAAGCCGCCCCCTACTCTACTACATCTGCTCACGCGATCGCGCCTAAGTCAAGAGAAAAATCTCCCGCTGGCATGACCACGACTCAATGGAAAGGTTGCCCCACCGCTCAATCAAACTGGCGCGGCAAGGCATCTCGACAAAGTGGAGTGGCAGCCACGCCACTATTAACATTACAGCGAAGGAATTAACTGAGCTGGCGTGTGCTGCCGCCGAGATCCGCAGCCGCGCCGGGGTAGGGGCTGAAGCGAGAACGATGGAGCCGAAAGCCAGACGCACCGCCGAGGAGCCGTAGAGAGGGCGAGGAACCGAGGGGCGTGAGGTACGAACGACCCGAATGACCGCCCGACTAGGCGACGGCTACCAGCGGCTGACGGGAGGAAGACGCTGGAGCGGCATGGTGCGGCTAGGCTTGTCGTGCGACTGAGTGAAGCGGAAGACCCGCCGCGTCAGAACATAACCGCTTAACGTAGAGCGAAGGAATATAGAGAGCGGACCCCCCAGAAAAGAAGAACAAGAGAAGCCAGAACTGTAAACTCTAACTCTGTCACTGGCTTAACCATCACTGACCTCAGAGATCAGCAGATCAAGCGCCTGGTCAATCTTTTTGTAGGTGGCTGACTGACGCCCTAGCTTGAATTTAGCCAGCACTTCCTTCTTTAGTTCCTCCCAGTCGGGTTCGGATTTTTCTGTCTTCTCATCAGCCGGAGTGCGATCGCGATCGCTCTCATCGATGCCAGATTTTTCTCTCTCCTCACCATAGTAATGATCGATTAAGCGATCAACCCATTCCTGTTTTGACCAGCCATTCTCCTCTAACTCAGCCTTGACCCTTGCGTGATCTTCTGGAAAAAGTTTAAAGCTGAAAACCTCCGGCACTCGGATCGGTTGTTGCGTTCCTACCATGTAACCGTTTTTGCGCGGGTGCTTTGATGGATTTTTCTGTCCTTTTACTCCTGGCATACTTTCACATTATGACCGTCTACTCTTCTAGAATCTTAACACTAAAATTGAGTAGACTGCCATTAATAGGTTGTCTACTGTGGTAGAATAAAATAGACAAAACAAGATGCCCCCCTGAATCCCGACCAAGGCAAGGGAGGCATTTACCCAATTTTCTAAGGGCATTTTTCATGATTACACAAACTCGACAACAACCAACTCGCTTGCTCAATTGGCGTCCTTTGTTCTATCCACTGGGAAGCCATCGGGGATGGATTATGGAGTTATTTCGCAAAGAGGGCGATCGCTATTTCATTCAGGTCATAAACTGCCGGGACTTCTCAAAAATTACCTCTGACCCGGTGACGTTCACCTTGAATCACTTGCCCCAGGCGACTGCTTACGCCAAAGGGCTAATTGATTGGGATGAAAGCTTTTCCGCTTTGGGTCAAGTTCAATCGCCTAAGTTTCCGTTCTAACGTTTAGTAGAAGACCGCTCCCCTTACTGGGGAGCTAGAATCATGATGACCTTTGCAGAACACGAGCGAAATTATCCGTAAGCTCGAAGAACCATTTCCCGCCGAAGACCACAAAGAGCGCCCGTTGAAGGGAGGCGATCGCTGGTTTTATATCCCGTGGCAAAAAATCAGGGAAAGGCTGGATCAGGTCTGTGTTTGGCAAGATTTCTACTCGGATTTTACCTACAGCCCAGATGGACAGCGCTGTATTGTCACCTGCACAATCGAAATCGGAGGATACAAGCGCCAAGGCATTGGCAGTGTCCCCCTTGTGGAACTGTCGAACACCGGGAAAGATTGTAGCCGAGGGGAGCCAGAACAGAGGGCAGTTGCCGCCGCTTTTAAAGCTGCTGCTGAACAGTGGGGGGTTGCTCGATATCTGGATGATCAGGCTTTTGTTACGCGGCATCTCAGGAAATACCATGACGGGCGACCTGTCGCTTATGCCAGGAAAAATCAGAATCAGTACACGATGCCACGTCCACAGCGATTGCAATCGAGTAATAGTGGGCAGATATCGCGAGAGGAGTGGCTAAAACTCCAGCGAAGTAACTAAACAGAAAGTTATGCGCTCCCTAGCCAATAGTTCACAGAGGCGGGAGCGCAACCTGGCATGGAGCCAGGGTTTTTATTATGACATGGACACATCTATCATTGCTTTTCTGACAGGTCAATCCGGGATGCGATCGCTCGAAGGACTTCAGCCAGATACTCACCAGGAGCATTATTGAGCTGCACCACCAAATCAGCATGTACCTGGGAATTACCGAAAACTACAGACAATCCCTGAACCTTCAGCAAACGCTCGACTAATTGGGCTTTTTCCTCTGGCGAAAGCTGGGAAGCCTGCTCAAGGATATTGTCTATCGCTGGTTGATGAGAATTTCCCATACCATCTTCTGGAAGCATTACAGAACTGCCTTCTCTTTTACGCCTTCAAGGGGAGTAACAGCAACCCGATTAGCGAGTATTCGCAAACATCTCGCCAGTTCCTGGGAATCCATGTCCTCAATCAGATCTTCCAATTTTGGTTGGGCAAACGCATCCTCCCCCAGCAGCAGCTTAAAAAAGTGATTCTGAATTTTTTGGGGAAGTGCTGAGAGTAGGGCATTTAGATTATCCGTATTCATGGGCTGACGCCCTTTGCGAAATCGACTAATCGTAATTTCGCTCACTCCAGATTTCTGGGCAAGCTGTCTGGCGTTTACCCCATAAGTCTTCAGCGTTAGGTCAAATGACTGATTCCATTCCATGTTTGCTTACGCTGACAATTGTAATTAAAGTTTACGATAAGATGGCACAAATTGTTTTAAATTACTTCCAACACTTAAAAAATTAGCCCTCCACCTCATCACAGGGGAGGACAAGTCGAACAAGGCATTATACACCTTGTCGGTGCCTTATGACACAAAAATAAAAACTGAGAACAATTATGACACAAAACACGAAGATTCGGGGCAAATTTTATCCTTTGCAACATTCCGAGTGGCTGAGAGCTTGCCAAGAACTCACACCCAGCCAGAGGGATTTACTTTACTACATCCGCACTCTCGACCCTTACAACAACGGTATCGCCATTAACACCGCCGAAATTGCCCGAACCCTCTCCACCAATGGGCGAAATGTTCATCGGCAAACCATTAGTCGGGCGCTTAAGGTGTTAGACCAGAAGGGTTTTATCGATATGGAATTCATCACGGTCAATGTCAGGGTACAGCCTTTGGGCTTGTGGTATTCCCAAGCTGTCGAGGGTGATTGTACTGAACAAACTTCTGGGTGTCCTGAGACACCCAACGGGATCGTCACACACCTTAGTGGATCGTCAGACACCGGGGGAACCCCCTCCTTGCCCCACCCCGTCCGGGTTTCCCCCCCCCTTAATAAGATTAATAAGACTTTCTCAGAAGGCGAGAGAGAGACAAAAGTTGAACAGGTCAACCAAGATCC
>CAKZMA010000031.1 GCA_937127375.1 uncultured Coleofasciculus sp.
CTGGGGTAATCAATACGATTAAAAAGCTCAAAGATATGCTGCTGAATGTCTTGGGCAAAGCCGCGAGTGTGATTGGCAGCATTATCAAAGATCCAATTGGGTTCTTGGGGAACTTAATTGGCGGGATTAAACAGGGGTTTGATGGCTTTGTCGGCAATATAATGACCCACTTACAAGGGGGTTTAATTGGCTGGCTAACCGGGGCGTTAGGACCAATGGGGATTCAATTACCCGATGATATTTTCAGTCTCAAGGGTATCTTCTCCTTAGTGATGCAGGTTTTGGGGTTGACTTGGACGTATATTCGCAACAAGGCGGTGAAGTTATTCACCGAACCCATCGTCGCGGGAATGGAGAAGAGTGTGGAACTGTTCCAAGTGATCCGCGACGTTGGACCAATGGGATTGTGGGAACAGGTTAAAGAGCAGTTTGGGGATCTTAAGGAAACCATCATTGAGCAAATCAAGAGTATGGTGATTACCCAGGTGATTACCGCTGGGGTGAAATGGATTCTCGGTTTGCTGGGTATCGGTGGTTTGGCGAAGAAGGTACAGAAGATTGTGGGCAAGATTAGGAAACGGATTGATCAGGCTATTGATAAAGTTCTGTTGAAAACGAAGAGTCTGTTTAAGGATAAGAAAGGTAAGAAGGGTAAGAGGAATCAGGATCACAAAGGCAAGGAAAACAAGAGTCAATCTGAGAAAAAACATGGTGAAATAGCGAAAGCCGCTGCCCAAAAGCTATCCGTTAAGCCCTCTGATCCTCTTCCCTATGAAAAGATTCGTGAAGTCAAACAAAAGCAAGCTATAAAGCTAGAAAAACAATACAATAAACAACTTGATCAACCCGTCAAGATGACCATTACCTTTAAGCCTCCTGAAGAGGACAATAAGGATGGTGATATGGACTTTCATATCCGAATCGCCCCAAATAACCATGATCTAGATGGTTCGGTTGAAAATGTAACTGAGAATTCTGATAATCCTAGAGCTTTGTTAGAGGCTGTAAATTGTGACTGGAAAGCCGCTCAGAAGCGATATCTCACAGACAAAGAAACATGGAACAAGATTCTCAAGTTTCGAGAACAAGAAGTCAATAGAATTATTGCCCAAGTTAAGAAGGAATTAAAAATCGAGTTTAATCCTATTATTGCTGGGAGTAAAGATCCCACATCTGATTATGATGTAACCTTTGATGCGGGTGAAAACCGTGAAATAGAAGTCGAAGCCGTTAAGAAATTTAATGAACTTTTCCGTGACAGTTGGTCTAATAAAGAAGCTGGAATTGTTTTTGACACAAATGTTTGTACAACAGGTCACATGCCTGCGGGAATGGGTAACTTGCAAATCAGTGAGCTAAAAGCTCTCGAAGACGAACTTAAAAACGCGCCTCCGGGTAAGAAAAAACAGTTAATTAGCAAGATTGCCAAGAAGAAGCGAGAGATTAGGAGTAAAGCGAGGGAACGTCAGAAAAAAGATCGTTCACAAACTCAACAACAATTGGCTAAAGAGTCAACGAAAACCTCGGTAGCCATTCAAGATGTCATGTCCATACTCAAGATCCGACGGTTTATGTCGGATCAGGAATGGGACGATTACACAACTCAACTTTTAGCACGATTTACTTCTCCAAAAGACAAAGCCACTAAAGCGGAAACCGAGCGTCGTTTGCAGAAAGCTGATGCTATCTATAAACAAGCAAAAATGAAATTAGATGCCCGAATCTTGGCTCTAGCTAACGAAGTTGAGACAGTCGGTAAAGGGTTTAATCGGCGCATTAAAGATCACAAACAGAGGCGAAATCAGTATCGTCAACGAGTACAAGAGATCAAAAAGTCTGAGCCTAATGCAGAGATGGCAGCGAATAACCGCCTTTATGAGGACTATCTCGATCAAGTTAAGCAGACATTAGATGAAATTAAAACACTGAAGTCGAATGACTCTTTAAATGATCAGCAGAAACATAAACTAGATAGACTAACACTCAAATTACAACACGCCCATAGCATGGCTCTAGTTTTCGCCAACGAAGCCTATCATACGGGGGGAGCCGTAGAAGATGTTGTCCTCAATCAACAGTTAAATTTAAAATTACCGCTCAAAACATCTCAATACTTAGAGTCTATCAATGAAAATGCCGGCTTTTTCGTCGAGCAAATCAAACATAATCATGATGAGGGGACAGCCTTATGGAAGAGTAGTAAATATCTGGAAAGAATTTGTTTGGCTACCCGAAAAGTTAAAATCAAGCACTTTGTCCAACCCCCGCAAAATTCAAGATTATTAGAAATGTCAAGAACATTGCTAGACATTAAAAAAGAAAGAGGTATTTATAAGGATAAGTACAATAACGCGGAAAACAATAAACTGCAACTCAAATCGCAAGATGCTAAGGAAGTAGCTGCTCAGTATGGCTATAGCTCGAAAGGACAGTTGCAACAAGTGGTGTTAGACTTGAGCCAAAAAGTTAATCAACAAATTCGCTCTCAGATGAAGCGTCAATATGGTTCTACCCGCAGGAAGTCTAACTAATAAATTTGGTGAGGAAAGCTGATGACAGAAAAAATGAGTTTTATTATTCTGCGTAATGTTCCTAAAGAAGAAACTCAGATAGATGGCGTATTTTATGAAATTGAAGGGGGGTTTCGGGGCTTTAGAGGCGTATCAAGTGGCGCTCATTATATCAGTGTGAAAGTTGAGGAACAACATAAAGGTTTTTGGTGTTACCTGGAATCTAACCAAGCTTTAGTAAAAACTTTTAATGCTGCTTTGCAACAGTTTGAAGATGAGGAACCCAATACAACGGAGCAGTACCAGCAATTAGCATTGAGTGGAGCAATGGATCAGGCGCTGATAACTTATGATGAGGATACGAGAGAAATCTGGCAGGAACTGACTAAATATATCACTCACCAGGATTTTCCTCCAACTCTCCATCAAGAAGAAAGTATTCAGCCTCCCACTAACTTATCTGCTGAAGACTTGAGTCAATGGATGCTAAAGTACCATAAATCGCGCTTTGAGCAAGCGTTGTTCGATACCCATCAGGGTAATATTAATGCTTTTCTGGGGGAGTTTCAATTTGCTTTTGCACGTTGGTATATAGACTCAGAAGATACTATAGCTTTCAATCGCTGGTCTCATCTCCTCCAAGCTCTCTATAATGCGGGTGAAAGCGGTATTAGTAAGGCGACTGACCTGTTTAGTCAGTTGATAGATATTTTACTTTTGCAGTTTGATTGTTTACCAGACGAGGTGTTAAACCCTGATAGCGTAGTGATTAGCAGTGCAGAATACTTAGCTGAAGACATGATTGACTCTGATGTTGAGGAAGTCGTTGAGCAAGGAGAAGAGTTCAAGGCTTATTTGGAGGAGCGAGGGATTGTAACTGAGTAATCATTTGTGGAATAATGTGATACTTCAATTATTTTATTTGACCGATGAAGATCGCGCCCACGGCTACTGACTCAACCATGCGATCGCGCTCCTTCACAAAACTTATTTAGCTAGCCGCCTAAATTTTGAGCAAAATTTAATCAATGTCCAGCACTAAGCAGGTAGAATAGAAGGATTATTCCGCAGCATGACTGCGATCGTTGAGGCACTCGGCAATGTCTTCTCACGAACACCTCTGGAAAAAAGGCTTGATTAAGCCCAATTCGACCCCCGTGCCGAATCCCTTCAAGATACAGAGGCGTCGTGCCAAAGTGCTGTCACCGACATTATCGCCCCAGGAAAAATTACAGCTCAAACAACAAGCCGATCAAATTTCCCAGATAGGTTATAACTCCCAAAAGATTCCACTTCAAGCTCCTGCGCCAACAGCCGAAGCCAGTCCGATTCAGTCAAAGGCAGGTGAGATCGCAAACCAGCAGCCCACTACTGATGCTGTAGATATTCAGGCGGATGCGTCGGAAGTTCAAGACGAGACGAAAAAGCCAGAGGATCTTGCTTTTGCTGAAGCCTCAGATGCTTCGGCAGCAGATAGTAGTATCCAGCGTCAGGAAATACCCGATAGTGAAGCCGAGGCAATACCTGAATCTGATACAGATAGCATTGATAATCAAGAAGAAGAAACTGAAATTCAAGCGAAAGCGAAACAACCCGCTCGTAATTTCCTAGAACTTCCCATCAACGCTCCGGGTACATCGCCATCCTCTATACAAAGACAAGGGAACTTGGGGGAATCGGGAAATCCGATTCAACAGCAGCCCGCTGAAAACGAGGAAAAAGTCGAACCAGACGCTGAAGAAGAGCCGCAGGAGTCGGAT
>CAKZMA010000032.1 GCA_937127375.1 uncultured Coleofasciculus sp.
GAGGTGATAAAGAAGACTTCTCGAATCGTTTCCACCAACTGACGGAATTGTTCTTCTCGCTCTAATAGAACCGTTTCAATCTGTTTGAGTTCAGTCACATCGATGACGACACCGTTAATCCCCTGCTTGCCATTGGCGAGATTGACGGGATAGTAATTCACCCTCCAACAATGGTGCTGCTCTCCCCCAGAAGTGGTGATGCCAAAAATTTCTCGATTGCGAACGGATTGGTTTGTTTCTAAGACTTGCTGCAAGAGGGGTTCGAGGTGCGGTGCTAGCTCAGGGAGCAATGAGGAGACTGATTGACCGATATGCTCTTGGACTGAGTATTCATGCATTTGAGCTAGGGCGTTGTTCACCCGCAAAAACTGAAACTGCTCATTGAATAAACATAAACCAACGGGTGTCGTACTATAGAGATTTTCCAGTTCTGCGGTGCGATTTTCTAGTTGCTGTTGCACCAGCTTGATATCGTTAATCTTAATAAAGGTGAGAACAATACCATTGAATTGTCCATCATCTCGAATATAGGGATGGAGACGCATGAGAAAGTTATCCCCCGTCTTAATCAGTTGCACCTCTCGCTCTATGGGTTTTTCAGTTTCAACCACCTGCTGTAATAGTGACTGGAGGTTGGGATAGTCCATATTATGGGTCAAATGTTCCAGGGGACGTTCAATATCCGTTTCCACCAGGTTAATCGCAAGGATGGCGGCTGGAGTAAACTTGCGAATTCGCAACTCTTCATCGAGAAACACCACGCCAATATCTGTAGTGCGGAGCAGGTTTTCCATATCATTGGTTAGATCCGTCAGTTCCTTAATTTTTGACTGATATTCGGTGTTGACGGTGTAGAGTTCCTCGTTAACGGAATGTAACTCCTCGTTGGTGCTTTGCAATTCCTCGTTGGAGGCGAGGAGTTCCTCATTGGTGGCTTGTTGTTCCTCGTTGGTTGTTTCAAGTTCCTCAATCGTGGCTTGCAGATTCTCCCGGGTTTGCTGGAGTTCAGTCTCTAAATCCATCAGCCGCTGAGTGGTTTGCTGATCGATTTGATAGGGTTCGCTTGTCTGTACGACATCTGTGACATCTACGGGGGAACGGACTTCATCCGTCACCTCTACCAGAAAATAGTCAGCAGCGGTGGTGTTTCCAGACTGATAGGTGACTTTAACATTCATGATCGGCGACTGCTCGTCTTCCTCGAGTTGAATCCCACAATAAGAGACGATGGTTTGTTGTCGTTTGGCACGGTGTAATGCCGTATTTAGGGGTAACTGGAGGGATTTAGGCATCATCGCACTAATCGCACGAGTCATTTGACCTTGTGGCACCTGGAGGATTTTTAGCGGATCAGACACCAGATGAATTAATTCATAGTCAGCATTGACCAGAAAACAGGTGATCCGCCGCTGTTTGACAAATATAGAAAATGCCTGATCTAAAACCGGATCAAACCGGGTTTGACTAACTTTAGCTTGAGGAACACGACTCACCTTCGGTGGCACATAGTCCAATCCAGGGGCAATAATCGGTAGTCTGGCATCTCGCCGCTTTTGGTAAATTTTAGACCGCTCTAGCTGGGGGATAAATTCTGCCGCTAGTTCTCCAGGGGTTTCGGCTGCACCGAGAAATAGAATACCTTTTTTACTTAGAGAAAAGTGTAACATCCGCAGTACCTGTTGCTGGAGACTGGGTTGCATATAAATCAAGACATTGCGACAACTGATCAGATGTACCCGAGTAAATCCAGCATTCTTTGCCAGGTTATGGGGAGCAAAGATAATCATTTCGCGCAACTTGCGGATAATGTGGAAGTTGCCATGGCGGAAGTTAAAGTAGCGCTCTAGTCGATCGCGGAGAATATCACTGATAATATTTTCGGAATACATTCCTTCGGATGCCTTATTCAAGGCGGCGCTATCAATGTCCGTGGCAAAGATTTTCACGTTTAGGGTTTTGCCCATTTTGGTCAGCAGTTCGTCCACTAGGATTGCCATGGAATAGGCTTCTTCCCCTGTGGCGCAGGCGGTTACCCATATTCGCAATTGTTGATTGGAGTCAAGGCTGTTAATCAGCGTGGGTAGGGCATGGGTTTCTAGGTACGCCCACGCCTCTGGATCACGGAAAAAGCGCGTCACGCCAATCATTAAGTCATCTTGCAGGAGCGATCGCTCGTCTGGGGAGGTCTTTAAGTGGTTGATATACTCGTCTAGGGTATTGTGTCCACTCAGGGAACAACGACGATAAATCCGACGGCTCAGGGTAGCGGGTTTGTAGTAGGAAAAGTCTACTTTCTCCGACTCACTCAGAATCTTAATCACCTGTTTGAGTTTGCCCTGCTCCATTTCCCCCAGAGAGAGTTTATTACTGTTTGGCTTTTCTTGATCCATGCGGACGATATCATGGATCATTCGTGCTAAGTCAGCGGGTGAGAGAACTTGATCCACGACTCCTGAGGCGATCGCACTTTGAGGCATCCCATCAAATTCAGCTGTCACCGGCGATTGGGCAAACGCCAAGCCACCGCGATCGCTAATCGAGAGTAATCCTTTGGTCCCATCGCTTCCTGTTCCGGATAAAATAACCCCAATCGCGCGATCGCCACAATCAATTGACAGAGACTGCAAAAAAATATCAATGGGGAAATTCGGTTGATGGCGGGGGCTGCCTTCTTGCTCAATGGTTCGGAGTCGCCGTTGTTCAATGACTAAATTATTGCGAGGCGTAATCAAATAAATCCGATTGGCTTCTAAGCACATATCATCCTCCACCCGATGCACATCCATCTGGGTACACCGTTCCAGCAATTCTTTCATCAAACTCTTAAAATCTGGTGATAAATGCTGAATCACGACGAAGGCGGCACCGCTATCGGCTGGCATATTTCTAAAGAATTCCTCTAAGGCTCGCAGTCCACCTGCTGAAGCACCGATACCAACGATGAAAAACGGATTCGCTTCGGATTGAGTCATCGGTATACCCTTATGTCAATAAAACCTATCTAAAGAAGGATGCCAAAAAAATATCCATATTTAATCTAGCGTAGTGTTTTTTTTTGGGGCAATGTCAGACTTCTAGGTAAACACCCGCACGTACTGCTACCGCGATCGCACGCTGCACAGCTACCTCTTTCTCCCCGACA
>CAKZMA010000033.1 GCA_937127375.1 uncultured Coleofasciculus sp.
CTACATTGAGCATCTTGCTCGCTACTAATACCCAATTTAAATGCATGACAGCTTAAATGATTTATTATAGACTCAGCTAGCCGATATGGGTTGGGCTAGTCAGATGCTGAAGTCAAGATACATTTCCAGGGATTTAACGTAGTGACACAGACAGCCACATTAGCGGTAACACCATTTCGCCAAAAACTGAGGACACCTTTAACTAAAAATAAAATTACAGTTCTGCAAATCAATCTGGGAAAACGCTGTAATCTCGCCTGTACCCATTGCCATGTGGAAGCGGGACCCAAACGCACGGAAGAACTTACCCCAGAAATCTGTGACCAACTTATCGAACTAATTCATCGCTTTCCGCAAATCCAAACCGTTGATTTAACCGGGGGTGCGCCGGAAATGAATTATGGGTTTAAACCCTTAGTTGAAGCAGCGCGGGCAACGGGAAAAGAAGTCATTGTACGGTCAAATCTAACCATTTTCTTTGAACCGGGATACCAAGATTTACCCGAATACTTTGCCCAGCATCAAGTGCGCGTGGTTGCGTCGCTTCCCTGCTATTTAGAGGATAATGTGGATAAAATGCGGGGGAAAGGAGTTTACAATGATTCGATTCGGGCAATTCAACGGTTAAATCAATTGGGGTATGGAAAAAATCCGCAGTTAATCCTGGATTTGGTTTATAACCCGGCGTTGCCTGTGAGCGAAGATTTTTCCTTAACGCCGAATCAGGTGAAGTTGGAACAGGATTATAAATGGTTCCTTAAGGAAAATTTTGATATTGAGTTTAACCAGTTGTTTACGATTACCAATTTGCCCATTGGCAGAACTAAGTTTTATCTGCAACGAACCAAGCTGTATACGCCGTATCTGAAGTTTCTGGAAGATAATTTTAATCCGACGACGGTGGAACATTTGATGTGTCGGAATGAACTCTCGATTGATTATCGCGGAAATGTTTACGACTGCGATTTTAATCAGATGGAAGAAATACCCGCTAACTCTGGCACTGGGGAAACGTTAACGGTGAGTAAGCTATTAGCAGCAGGAAGCTTAGATATCATTGACGAAATTCGCACAGCTTCCTATTGTTACGGTTGCACCGCCGGGTGTGGTTCGAGTTGCGGTGGTGCTTTGACTTGAGTGCAGCGGGCATAAAAATACTGGGGAAGCTTCGTAGATACGATGAAGCTGGGGAAGCTATTTCTGAGGTACACAGACAGATCCCCGACTTCTTCAAGAAGTCGGGGATCTTGCTTAATTTATAATGACAAATGACCAATGACAAATAACCAATAACAACTCATAATTCATCATTTCTCATTTGCAGTGCTAATTTGGCAGCCCCAACCATTCCCGCCTGATTACCTAGTGTAGCGGGAAGTAACTGTAAACCTGTACGAGAACTCGGTAACACTCGACGTTGAATTTCTGCCCAAGCCGCCGGGAAGAAAAATTTGGCACTTGCACTAACTCCACCGCCAATAATAATCGCTTCTGGAGTAAGGATATAAATCAAACTCGCTAATCCTGCACCTAAATCCCGTCCGTAATGATGCCAAAATTCTAACGCCTTTGGATTGCCTTCATTTGCCAAAATCCCCAGTTCAGTTGGTTCTTTTCCGGTACGGCGACGAATTGCCCCAATGGACAGATATTGTTCCAGAGACCCTTGATTGCCACTATTACAAGGCGGACCCTCTGGATTTAACGTGATTAACCCTAACTCCCCGGCTGCGCCCTGATGACCAACAAAGAGTTTCCCATCTAGAATAACTGCACCGCCGACGCCAGTACCCAACGTCAGCATAATCAGATGGCGAAACTGACGTCCTGCACCTAACCAAGCTTCGCCTAAACCCGCACAATTGGCATCATTGGCGATAATCGTCGGACAACCTGTTTTAGCTTCTAACCAATCCGCTAAGGGAATATCATGCCAATCGTTGAGGTTAATCGCCACTCTCGCAATTCGTCCGGTTGCATCCGCAGGTCCGGGAGTCCCCACTCCAATGGCAATCACGCTATGGTTAGTATCAAGTTGTGCGATCGCGTCAGCGATTACCTCAACCACGGCTTTTGGAGTTGAGGGTTGGGGCGTCGCCACCGTTAATGATTGGATGCAAGTGCCATTTTTCTGGAAAAGTCCCAGCTTAATCGCGGTTCCACCTAAGTCAATACCAATTACGTCATTTGTCATTTGTCAGGGAACAGGGAACGGGGAACACCTCGACTTACCTCGACTCCGCTCGGTAACACGCTCGGTGTGTCACAGGGAACAGGCTATATTAAACCATACTAATCAGCAATGTTGAATGAATTCCAAAAGGCTTGGAAGTCTTGTTGGGCGCGGCGGTAACTAGCTTCTTTCTGTTCTAAAACAGCTTGGGAGATTTTGCCATCTTGGTATTGTTCTTGGGCGAGTTCAAATTCGAGTTTAGCAATCTGATACGCTTGTTTTTTAAGCGTGCCTTCTACAGAACCCACCCAGTTGGGAAAGCCCAGATACTGCGTTTCCCAGTCAGTATGACCAATTTCGGCAATTTTGCGATCGCCTAAAATGGGTTGGCTGGTTTCGGTTAACTCTTGGAAGCTGGACAGGGCTTGCTTAATTTGTTGAATGCGTTCTAGAGAGTTTGACAGAGAAAAGCGTTCGTTTAGAGTATAGTCAATGGGTTCATCAGGATGAACCGGAGAAAGAGATGAGTTATTTTGAGATACATTAGCGGGTTTAGGCAGTTGGGCGACAGAACTTGTCCACCAAAACCCTGCACTA
>CAKZMA010000034.1 GCA_937127375.1 uncultured Coleofasciculus sp.
ACGGATACAGCCCCCTTTCGCTATCCCTACTATCATACTGACGAAGATACACCTGATAAAGTAGACTATGAACGATTAGCGCGAGTTGTTGCTGGGTTGGAGCAAGTTATTGCTGAGTTAGCAGGAAATAAAGTTAGATAACAAAATTCAAGGGTTATAGCAGATAAACTCAGGAAGACGGTTCTGAATCGCATTCCATTCTCTGGCTAGATTCGTTTCCCCCGGACGAATTTTGCGTTCCTTGAGTTCAGGATGACGGGCATAGAAAACGGCATCAGCAACTTCATTCGGATCATAATTAACCACATCATATCCATCCGACTCAGGCGGTTGTTCACAGTCTCGTGGCGTCCACCTAATTTTATCCGCGATCGCACGACGAATCGCTACCCATTCCTGTTGTAATTGAGTTTGGGAAGGTTGAATTTTCTCACCTTGCATTTGAGGGTAAAGGCGATAGAAGAAAAAATCTGTCCAAGCGTTAACGGCGGAGGAAGGTGCTTCGGCTAAGAGTCTTCTGCATTCATAAAGAATTTGTTGAAAATCAATATTCGATTGAATGTTTTCTAAAGGTATTTTTTTGTAGTTGTTTAGATTGATGTTTTCGTTCTCATCAAATTCCCATGATTCACGGACAGAGTTAACAATTGGTTTGGCTGACGCAGCATCAGTGACGAAGTTGCCATTTGCTGTGCCTCGCCAACAATAACTCAATGCAGTTCTATACTTATAGGCATAACCAACGACTAGGTTGCCTCTTTTTTCCAAAATCAGATAATTTTGGTCATCGGAAATGTTTCGGAAAAAATGAAAGCCGCTTGGTAATGCGTCAAGATTAACGCCTCCTCCTGATTGAGCCAACAGATCGCCTCCAGATTGAGCCACCCCAGGTTGAGGCTGGAAACCTTGGCTACTCGATTTGGCGGGCGCGATCGCAGTCGTTAGACTCAGGACAACAATAGAAAGTTGGGTGATTGTGTGGGTGTTCATGTCTTAGCAACCCCCATTACTGGACAAGAATTTCACTTCTACCTTATATTCTACTAGGCTTTTTCTCAAGTTTAAGCTAAGTTGGCTACGTTACTTGGGTTTTCCGCTTAAGTTGACACGGGCGCACGGGGCTTGCGCCCCTACAATTCTAATCAACTAAATAAGGTGTGCCACACCACTATATTTAATAATTCCTGATTAACAATTCATTAATCTGCCCTCGCCTAGTTGCTTTACTATTAATAGTGCGTTGTGCCTTTACTCGTTTTATCTGATACTCTGCATAAGCAACGTCAAAAAAATCATCCTCTAAGTCTTCATTTTTGGGGTCAGAGTTACTCAAAAGTAACTTGGCTCCTTTCTGATCAAGCACTCGAAAAAAATCTCGTAATCTTAATTGTGACGAATCATCGAAAATTTCTTGAGAATAGGACGTAAAATTAGCGGTTTTGCTTAGAGGTCTATAGGGAGGATCGAAATAAACTAGAGAGCGATTATTAACAAAAACTTCAAACTCGGTAAAATCTCCATAATGAATCTGAGTATTTTGCAGAATTTGAGCCACTGCTCTCAGGTTATCTGCCCGACAAATTTTTGGCTTTTTATATTGTCTTATATACCAGGATAAGTTCACGATTAATATCACAAATAAAAAACTCTTCGATTTTGCCCAACTGAGCAATATACAGAAATACAGAACCACCACCGACAAAAGGTTCAATATATCGATTAATTTTTCCTTGCTCTAATTCCTCAGGCAAGCTTTTATCAATTTCCTTAATCAGTTGGCTTTTTCCACCCGCCCATTTTAGAAATGGTCTGACTTGCATGATATTTGGCATTAACTATAGAGATAATCTATAAATGATGGCTAATAGGGGAATCTGTCTCATTGTATACCAACAGCGGGTTTTGTTGACATCTAAATCAATGTTCTTTTCTCGAAAAGCCTAAACTAGGGAATACCTACAACTTTCCGCAGCTATTTACTTCTGGCATAGTGGAGAGTGTAGCTGTGGGGGATTGCGCGGTAAGAATTATCGTTCCATCGGGCATTTTTACCCATCCTTGTGCCTCGATAATTGGCTTGGGTTGAACAGGAGTTGATGTCACAGGTTCTGGTTTGGGTTGAACATCAGTCTCACCATCCAACGTTACCCAAT
>CAKZMA010000035.1 GCA_937127375.1 uncultured Coleofasciculus sp.
GACAGCGAATTAGTCGTTCCCCTTCATTTCTGCCAATGGTGACTACCCCAATGCGACTCATCGATTTGATAATATATTTGCCTTCTAACACTATAACTTAGATAGTCGCCTATCTAGAAGTTACGCCGGGATTCTTCGCACAATGCTTTAACATGAATAAAGTTTACCATATATTAGTTTTAAGATATAACTTTATCTCTCCAAAAATTTCAAAATTTAGACAAAATTCTAAAATTTTTGAAGAAAGATCAATTATTTTCTTAATTTTTAGGAGGCTCTACTGCCTTTAGTTTGTCACCCCATATCCCTACAACTCTTACCCGTACCTGCGGTTGGCTTCATCACCTCGGTGCTACGCGATCAAATTCGTCTGGGGATGAAGTTGACATCTACTCCTAGTCTAGAGTATTTGTGGGTTAGTCTTTCTTTGTCAACAAGACCCTTCCCTGGGTAAATGGCTCATGGTAAACCAAGCGAATGACTTAGCTATTCAATCGTCCAGAGTGAACGTTCCTGTAGCACTTTTGTGTGGTGGGAAGGGAACTCGCCTCCGAGAAGAGACAGAATTTCGCCCCAAAGCCGATGATCTCGATAGGCGATCGCCCGATTATATGGCATATCATGAAATCCTACGCTCACAAATAGAAGTTATTAAGTCTTGGTTGATGAGACCATCCCGTTCCAACTCTGAATTCATAGAAACCAGGAGAGTAGTTATATGACTGTACCTAAATGCCGTTTTAGTGGGAATCCTCTCAAGCATACGTTTGTCAACCTGGGAATGTCACCTCTGTCTAATGCCTTTCTCAGAGAAGATCAGCTTAATCAGGCAGAAAAATTTTATCCCCTTCACGCCTACGTATCTGAGGATAATCTTTTGGTACAGTTGGAGCAGTTTGAGTCTCCCGATAAAATTTTTAGTGACTACGCCTACTTTTCATCATATTCAGATAGTTGGCTACAGCATGTCAACGCTTACACGGAGTTAATGATCACCAGATTTGGTCTAAATAAAACTAGCCAGGTGATTGAACTAGCCAGTAATGATGGCTATCTGCTGCAATATTTTCACGACAAAGAAATTCCGGTGTTAGGCATAGAACCGGCTGATAATGTAGCCAAAGTGGCTCAAGCTAAAGGAATTCCCACTCTGGTTAAGTTTTTTGGCGTTAAAACCGCTCAAGAACTTGTTCAAGAGGGGAAGCAAGCAGATCTTCTCGTGGGCAATAATGTCTTAGCTCATGTCCCCGATATCAATGATTTTGTGGCGGGAATGAAGATTGTCCTCAAGCCCGATGGCATTTTGACCATGGAGTTTCCACATCTGTTGCAGCTCATCCAGCAAAATCAGTTTGACACAATTTATCACGAACATTTTTCCTATTTTTCGTTTCTTACCGTTGAAAAAATATTTGCGGCTCATGGATTAACCTTGTTCGATGTCGAAGAGTTGCCAACTCATGGAGGTTCTTTACGAATCTATGGCAGACATGATTCAGTTTCCCAACCTTTATCAAGTGAACGAGTGACAGCTCTCAAAACTAAAGAAATCAAAGCCGGATTGGATCGATTAGACACCTATCTCCAATTTAATCAAAACGTCCAAGAGACCAAACGTAAACTTTTGAGTTTTTTGATTAATATAAAAAACCAAGGTAAATCTATTGTCGGCTATGGAGCGCCAGCCAAAGGGAATACGTTGTTGAACTATTGTGGTATCCGAACGGATTTTCTTGATTATACAGTGGATCGCAGTCCCCACAAACAGGGATTGTTTCTACCAGGTACTCATATACCAATTTATCATCCAGACAAAATCCAGGAAACACAGCCGGACTATGTGCTAATCTTACCCTGGAATATTAAAGAGGAAATTATGGCACAGATTGCGTATATCCGAGAGTGGAGAGGAAAATTTATCGTGCCAATTCCTGAAGTAAAGATTTATTAAAATAGTTACGTGATGATCGCTCTCTGTAATGAAATTAGCAAAACTCTAGTGTACTATTCACTGACGTCAATGTTTTTATTGGTTGCCACATTGTCGAATTGGGTCAAGCGGCTGGCGTGGAAATTTATAACTCTATGCTGTACTGACCCAATGAACTGATGAACTATAGTATATAGTACAGGGTAGATATCAGCCGATTCCTAGACCATGACTGGCTAGCTCGAACTCAGGCTGACAAGTTGAAATCTATTCCCATCTATGGTAGGAGTGGATAAGCTTTTGTCAATAAGACCCTTCCCTAGGTAAGTGGCTCATGGTAAACCAAGCGAATGACTTAGCCATTCAATCGTCTAGAGTAAACGTTCCTGTAGCACTTTTGTGTGGTGGGAAGGGAACTCGCCTCCGAGAAGAGA
>CAKZMA010000036.1 GCA_937127375.1 uncultured Coleofasciculus sp.
TCCATCTGCTCCATCTGCTCCCTCTGCTTCCCCAGCTCCCCCAGCTCCCTCTGCTCCCCCAGCTCCCCCTGCTCCCCCAGCTCCCCCAGCTCCCCCTGCTCCCCCTGCTCCCCATCACACCATCGCCT
Source organism: uncultured Coleofasciculus sp. (assembly GCA_937127375.1). Taxonomy (GTDB): domain Bacteria; phylum Cyanobacteriota; class Cyanobacteriia; order Cyanobacteriales; family Coleofasciculaceae; genus Coleofasciculus. The sequence goes on from CAKZMA010000036.1 coordinate 129, forward strand.
AAATCAAAATAGAGGTTTGCTCAGAAGCCGTCACTGAGAGTCCTTCTAACACTAAGGAGGGGGTATAACATGGACCATTCCATTCTGCATCTTCACCCAGGGCAACAATTTGCTTAAGGGCAGTGTAGACATTTCCCGCAACCATAGTGTCTTTTACCCGACCGATGATCGTACCGTTGCAGACGCGATACCCTAAATCTACATTGACAGAAAAGTCTCCAGATATGCCAGCCCCACCACCGAGGATTTGGTCGATGACTAATCCATCATCGAGTTGCATCAGTAAGTCTCTCAATGAGCCTTTACCGGGTTGCACCATGATATTGACTAAGCCTGGGGTGGGATAACTGCCTAAGCTGGGGCGAAATCCATTCCCTGTACTGCCAACTCCCAGTAATCGCCCGATGGTGCGATCGCCATAAAACTGTTGCAATTGTCCTTCGCGAATTAATAATAGGGGTCGGGTGGGTGTCCCTTCATCGTCAAAAGGACAGCTATAGGGACCCGTATTCGGTTGTTGAGATAGGGTAAGGTTTTGGGAACTGACCACTTGACCCAAGCGATCGCTCCAAGGGGAAGCCCTTTCCCATACCTGTTTTCCATTTAATGCGGTTTGGACGGTATCCCAGAGTAAATCGGCGGCTTTGGCGGTGAGCAAAATTGGGACTTGACCGATAGGGGGATAAACGTTATTTTGCGCCCAGTTGAGGCGTTGCTGAATCGCTTGTACGATTTTATCGGCGTTAAGCTGTTCCCGTTGGGTTTGACCATCCGAGACGCATAAAAAGTCATCGCCGCGCACCCATTCGACGGAGACAAAACAGTTGAGTGTGGTGTCGGTGTAGTGACAATCCAAGCCTTGAGAGTTGATCAAGCGGATGGTTTCGGCTTCACATTCCAATTCGGCGGTACACAGAACCTCTGGATTTGCGTCCCGAATTTTGGCGATCGCTTCTTTGCCCATGACGACCAATTCTTCTACCGCCACGGACTTGCCCAAGTCGGGATAACCTTCGGTACGTCCCGGTGTGAGTTCCACCGATTCCGATTCATTCAGAGTGCTAATGGCAATGGCTCGATCCACTAAGTCTTGGGGATTCACTGCACCATAAGCAACCGCCAATCCGGGACGACCGTTTTTCCATAAGCGTAGCGCCACCCCTTCTGATTGACTACTTTCTAGCCGCTTGAGGCGATTCGCTTCAAAGAGTACAGGTCGAGACATCGATTGCGACTGATAGACCTCAGCATCCTTGGCTCCGGCTTTGAGTGCCAGATCTAAAAGTTGTTCGCAGGGCAGGGCGGGTGACAAATTCGGAGACTCCATAATGTTTAGGGTTAATTATTCTGTTTATAGTTCCGGCTCATGGTGATAAACCCCTAACCCATTCAGGGCTACGTTAATTCTTGCAACAACCAAAATCCAGCAAAGGTTTCTGAGGTTGGTGTTGACTGCACGGCGAGAAAATGTATGGACTGGGCGTTTTCTTTGGCAGATTCAAAGCCTTGAGCTTCCGCTAGGGTTTGATCATCGGTTAGGTTGGCTAAAGCCCAGCTATCACTAGCACCCGTTTCCAGTAATAACCGAGGAGTGACACCTCCCTGAAATTTAACAAATGCCAGTTCTAAACCCGACATCCATGCGGCTAAGGCTTTGGCGCGATCGGAGAAAATAATCATGCCCGGAATGCGCGTATCGGGAGCCAGATCCATCATTGACAGGGGAAAAGCTTCACCAAAGTCAATGTCCCACTCCTCCATATCAGCAAATGCTTCGGCTTCCAAGCTCACCAATGCCCATTTTTGTCCTTGGATGGCGTCGGGTAAGGGTTGAGGAACTTGAGGTTGGTAGCGCACAAAGGCAGAGGCGGCGGCTGAGGACTGATATCCGGGTTGCTGGGGATAAACGTCCTTGATCCGCTGGTTGAGCCAGTGATCCAGCGTGTATGTGCGACGACTGGCGATCGCGGGAATGCCTAACTCTTGGCAGGCTTTAGTAATCATGTTGTTCATCTGACGCCGGAAAAAGCGAATTTTTGTCGGTGCTTGTCCCGATGCCGCGATCGCCTCTTCTAAGGATTGCCGCAACCATAAGGAGTTGACCTCCTGGTTGGAACAAAACTGCGCGTACTGAAATAAGTCGTCTGTGGATTGGTGGATGTTTAAAGGACTCTCACAAATTAAGACTTCCCAGAGCTTCTTCTGATTGTCGTCCAAGATTGGACGTGAATAGAAATCGAGTTCCCAAATAATCGTCATGCCAAGACTGTATAATCTAACCCCTCTTCTAATAATACGGGTTAGCGATCCGCTCCCTGAACGATTTATGCCAAGTTGCGGTCAAATCGAGTGGATAGGGGAGATGGGGGAGATGGGGAAGATGGGG
>CAKZMA010000037.1 GCA_937127375.1 uncultured Coleofasciculus sp.
CTCTAATTTAAATTTTTCTCCCCCAGCTTCCCCAGCTTCCCCAGCTTCCCCAGCTCCCCCAGCTCCCTCTGCTCCCCCATAATTTTTAGAATGAGTTAGCGCACTTAATAACAGATTAGTTTCATTTGATTTTTGAATTAATTTTTGCTGTAACTTCATCCGTTCGGTGACGTCCTTAAATAAAAGAATTAAATAATTTTCATTCTCATCTTGATGGTGACAAATATGTAAATCAAAATAAAAAGAATGATCAGGCGCTTGAGCTGTGTGATGCTGATCAGCTCGAACAATTCCTGCTAACTGAAAACTTATCTGCCGTCCTGCTAAAATGTCCATCATTATCCCTTCCATACCGACTAATTCCGGAAAGGCTAAGCGGACATCTCCGCCTAATTTTAAATTTTGAGGAGATTCCGCAAAATTAGGAACACCGTCAGAAAATTCTTGAACCAGTAACTCACGATTAAGGGCTAGATAATCGTAGTCGGGTGCTAATATTTTTAAGCGGGACGGCATACAAACTCTAAGCCTTTATTAATATATTATCGGCAATTTGTTCAAAAAGTTCATCGACATAAGCACCTGTTTTCGCTGAGGTTTGATAAAGTCCGGCTTCGGGATTTAAGTCTTTATCCTGAACGATTTGAACCAGTTGGTTCAGTTTTTCCGGTTCGACTAAATCCGATTTATTTAAGGCAATGGCAATTTTGCCTTTCGGATTAACCGATAGAAACAGGTTAACGTGTTCATCTAATCGCTCAACGGTTTCCAGGCGGCTGACATCAGCAACGACGATGACACCACTCGCCCCCTGTAAGTAACTGGGAGCAATGGATTTAAATTTAGTATGTCCTTCCAAGTCCCAGATGAGCAACTGTAAATTTACGGATTCTAGGGTTTTTCGAGAAATCTTCACACCGACGGTGGACAGATACTGATCGCTAAACTGGCGTTCGACAAAACGGCGAATCAAGCTGGTTTTGCCCACGCCAAAGTCACCGACGAGACAAATTTTCTTGGATATTTTAGTCATTGGTCATTGGTCATTGGTCATTGGTCATTGGTCATTGCTTCAGGGTAATCATTCTTACTGTTCCCCGTTTCCTTGTCCTCATGTTTAACTTTAATTATGTCCGACTACTTATGCTTTTAACGTGCGATCGCCTCAAATTCGACAAATCGGCTGTATTGATGGGGTTCATCCGCATACACGCCTGTGGGGGGTTTGGTGGTTCCGGATATTTCTAAGCGTCTCGCATCAATCCCTTGACGCACCAGTACCTCAGCCACGGCTTTTGCCCGTTCTAGGGCTAATCCCTGATTTTCTAAGGGTGTACCACTAGGATCACTATGACCAATGACTCGCAGGGATTGGTTGGGGTAATCTTTGAGGAATGCGGTCAAGGCGTCCATTTTGGCTTGTTCTGAGGCTTTTAAGTCGGCGGAATTGAGATCGAAGTAGATGCGAGAGGCTAAGGCTAGAGGTTGTAGTTGCACGGTGTTGGTTACAGAGTCTACTCCCGGAATTTCCTCCAACGCCTCGGTGATTTTCTGGGCATCTTTGACCTGAATTACACTCCCTTCTACGGTAACTTGACCGTCCTGAAAATTCGTCCAAATTGCCAAACGTTCGGTTTGATTGAGAATAGCAGTGACACGCTCAACCTCGGCGGCGACTTGGACGGGATCGGGTGGAACCTTGATGGCAATGATATCATTATCTATCTCACCATTGGGTATAGTTGTTTGGGCGATTTGTCCCGCTTTTTCGACGAGATATTGATTCGGTAATTTGCCGGATAGGGTAATCGTATCGCCTTGTGCCTCGACATTTAACCGATAGACCGCAAGTTCGGGATCAGATGCCAAAGCAACAGCAGTTTTTTCCTCAAATTGATGATTGACACCACTGCGATGTAGATGAATACCCCAAGGAATAAAAATCAGACCCAATACGGCGGCACAAAGGCTTAACAAGGCGACAGGAACTTTACGCGGTGACTGTTCTGATTTGGGATTAACCAGAGTTAATGATTCCAGAAGGGAGGGGATTTGTTCTGGTACATTATCCGGATCTCCATCAAATGATTCCATCGCCTTCCCATGGCGCAGAACAATAGTACCCAACGCATCGCGCATTTTGTCGATAAATGACTTCGGCGGATCGCCTTGGGTTACTACGGCGAGATAACAGTATCCAGCGACTTCTAAAAGAATATCACAATGTCCGTATTCGATGCGATCCAGTTCTGAGATTTCACCGGATTGCATAATACAATCATTGACAAAACTGCGAATGGCGGTCAGCATCCCCGCCACCATATCTGACTCTAATTGTTGTTTGCCAAAGGGTTGGACTTCCGCAATCACTAATCCTGATGCTTTGTGAATCAGAAACATTGCTTGGATGGTAAACGGCATCGACTCTTTAAAAATGAGTTCCGCCTCAGATATTCCTTGACTTTTCGCCCGAATTTTGCGAGCAATTCCCTCCGGACTTAGGGAGTTTTCTACTTTCTGATCAATCGTCCGCATTGCTTCAGACAAATATTTATAGAATGTCCCGCCCATGACTGGATAAAGGGCGTCTACCATTGTATCCCGCTCAATCTCTATTTGTTCTTTAATCGCGGCGCTCATTTCTGGGGCAATTGCTCGGGCAAATTCACCGGGGTTGCTGAGAATTTGATAGTTAACGGCAGATGGGATAATCGGTGCTAAGGCGGAACAGATGCCCTCTTTATCCTCTTTTGTTTTCGCCTCGATCATCTGATCGACAATGGGCGCGATCGCACTTGCCATTTCTTCTCTAGCTTCAGCAATTTTTATGCTTAAAATTTGAGTAATCAATGGCAGCATTAATTTAATTAAATTACTCGGATCATAAATCTGATTTTCTAAACAAGAAAACTTTTCTTTTAGCAGTTCAATCCCTTCTTGCGAATCGAGAAGATCGGGTGTTAATAGTAATTTTTGCAACCGTTCAAATTCATCCTCGATATTTGCATCATAAGCGACGAGGGATTCCTGGCTCTGGTTTTCAGGTATATATTGAAGCTGAGATGATGATTCGGCTGACTGTTCAAATTCCTCAGATTTTGGCTGATCAGATTCGCTTAACTGGGATGATGATAGTCCATTTTTTGCTGACTCTAATGGTGATTGATTCAACTCTCCTAGTACTGTTAAAAGTTGATCACAAATTAAATTATCGCTGGATTCGGTAGATTCTTCAGATACGTTTTCAGATGAGGTTTGGTTGATCTGAGATTGATTCAATGAGTTCAACTTTTCAGAGGAGTAAAGCTCAGGATTTGAATGGTAAAATGATGATTGACTTTCACCATTTGATAAACCCTCTAATGCTGTTTCAGTCTCCTCTGAACCGAAATGATCTGTGGAGTTTGGCTGTGATTCCTCTAGATCAGTTTTGCTTTTCACAGGCTCTGGAACATCTCTCTCCCAACCTTGCTCCTGCTCTTGAGAAGGTGTTGAATTCTGAGGAGTTAAGTCTGGCGTTAATTTTTCCAGATGGCGTGAGGAGTCAGCTAGATTAGTAGAGTCTGACTTATCGTTGGATTCGGGCGATTGAGGTAAGGGTTCTGACAACGACGGCGATTCATCTGAGGCTATTGGCTGAACCGACTGGGATTCCTCTGTCACAAATGTGTTGGTCGATTTTGTCGGTAAGGAAGGCTCAAACGACTGTTCTGATTGTGACCTTGGGATAGAGGATGAAGATGGGGAATGAGAAATTTGATCTGTTTCTTGGGAGTGAGGATTGATCGATTTATCCTCCAGACTACTCGAATCGGCAATAATTGTATCTTCCCCTACTTCCAGACGTTCCACCGGAACGTCTCTACCAGCTTCTCCTACTCCCTGCTGTTTTAACGGATCAGTATCGGGTTCACCCTGAGTTTCCCCGTTCTCCTGGGCGGAAGACATTCCTGTTGTGGTGGCTTCAGTCGAGTTAGTATTCTGTAAATCCATTAATAAATCCAGCAAGTCCTCTAGCTGGGATATGGCAGATCCCTTTTTTCCTGGTAAAGCCATAATTAATTTGATCCTGTCTTGTTCTATAGTGGCACCGAGTTTTGTAAATGCCAAATTGAGTCAAAGTTGGCATTTGACCCAATTCTAATCCTTTCATCCAGGACATCCACTACATTGCTAGTTTTGAGCCAACATTTTGCTGAACGTTAGGACTAATAACCAGCCACTTGAGTGAATGACAACAATTTATTTATCATCCCTTATCTTACTGCGAAAGGGGACCTGCTTCTAAAAGCCGAACATCAACATCCACATCATTACCCGCTGCTTCTTTCAGCTCAGGAGCAAACTCCGTTCCTTTAATTCTTAATCCCAATTCAAACAAAATATCTGCCATGTCATCTTTAGCCACTTTGCCATCATTAATCAGGGAAAAGCGCCGTTCGAGTTCTTCAAAAACATACGATCTCAGGCTTCTAATGTCCTCTTGGAGTTTTTCACGAGTTTCTGAGAGTTCGTTATGCAAATTATTGGCTTGTTTTTCTAAACTATTATCCAGGGATTCCATATTTCCGGAAAACTTTTTGTTAACCATATCGATGGTTTGCCGAATCTCTGAATTATCGTTTTGAACTGTCAGATTCAGCGACTTCAGTTTTTTCTCCAGGGAATCTACAGCGGCTCGTAGCTCCGTCGCATAGACAGTCTTGGTTTGCTCGATGCGATCGCGCATTTCTTGCTGGATCAATGCCAGATTCGATTCAATTTTGTCAATTCGGCTATCGTACTCTCGTAATTGAGCGCCGAAGATGATATCTCGGATTTGGTCAATATTGCCTAGGCGCTCGCGCATTTGTTCTTTGCTGATTTCTGCCATACTCTTCTTTCTCACTTGGTTAAAGTCTGGTTGGCTCAATTTCAGGGGTTGGCGGTCAATATCCCCCGATCGGGGGGTTACACTACTATAACACTGCTGCTATCTCTAAAAGATAAGTCAGAATCCTTCAAGGTAGAGTCTTTCCTACTAAGTCAGTTTTTGGATTGATGGGCTGTCTCATCTATTTTTTTACCCTAGTTTTCTGAGATTACCAAGTTCGCTAGAAAAAGTTGACAAATTAGGCTTTATATGAATTGTAGGGACACGATATGTCGTGTCCCTACAGGTAACGGATACAATAGATTAGGCTATTGTATTAACCGATTCGGGGAATTCCCCCCTCTCTTACAGGTTGGAGTGCTTCACAGGATTATGGTTGTGCCGAAGAGAAGGGCACATCAACAGGCGTATTCTGAGATGCGAGTGACTCACCCACCAGATTGCTAAGTCCCGCCGCGTTCAAAAGGTTGACCCACTGATTTGCCACCTCCGAATCACTCGGATAATTGCGGCGCAGTTCAACCAGCTGTGCTAGGGTATCTTGCCAAAGTTCTGCCTCAGCATAGAGTTCCACTTTTTTTGTCGGTGATGCCTGCGCTAACTGAGTTTCTAGGGTAGGATTGAGCGTTACCCGTCTCACCCATCCTTCAACCACCAGATCATTAGAGCGTTCGTCCTCGGGCGGACAGAGAATCGAGAACATCCAACGATAATCCTCACCCACCGCCAAGGGTGACAAGCTAACATCCTGGGGTAGATTTAATGTGATGATTCCTGACTTGCCATTGGTCCGGAATTTGGTTTGATAAACGAGATTTCCCTCGCTATCCTCCAGAACAAACTCCACAGGTAAGGGGGTGCTGGGATCGGGTGAAGCTGGGAGGTAGACAAAAAAGCTGGGATAAGCCGCAACCGTTGTACCAAAGCGATCGCTCGGCATTAAAGCCGTTAACGGTTTACCAGCAACGGGGCAATTTTCTCCACCACTTCGGGTTGCTCCTCCTTCGACACGATTCGCCGAGCCAATTCCCCTTGGCGGTTCATATTTGTTAGTTGTCCAGGTTTGGGGGATTCCCTGAGCCTGGAGAATTTGGGGGCTGTGGATCAGGGCAAAGCCTGCGGCAAATAGCGCCAGCTTTACCCCCACAGCGAGAGAAAATCGATAAAAAGGACGTCGCTTATGTACCATGACAGTGACTCAGTGATTAATTCGGATTGGTTCTGACACCCTGAGCTACTGGTTCTTCGACAATTTGCTCGAGTTCGACTGAACGGAGCAATTGGCTCCACGCCGCCTTCAAACCCTGATCATTGGGGCGATCGCGACGTAGTTCCACTAAGGTATTCAACGTTTCATACCAAAGTCGCTCACTGGCGTAAATAGCCACTCGCTGTTCCGGCGTTGCTTGTTGGATGCGGCGTACCAGATTGGCATCAGGTTCCACGCGCTCGAACGCACCATCGACATATACATCACCGGATGGTTCTTGAGTATCACAAATCAGTTTTAACGTCCACTTATATGTCTGACCCGTCTCTGGGGGAAGGACACTACTTTCTAAGTTAGGCAGCGTTAAGCTCATGATACCGGGAGCGCCAACAACGTATTGTTTTTCATCTCCCTGAGAATCTTGTCCGGTGTAATGGGCGAAAGCATACTTCGTCGAATAAATTTCCTCACCCTTGGCATTACGCACCATTAACTCTACTCCCCAAGCGGTGTTTTTCGGTAGATACCAGGAGAGAGTAGGATACTCGGCTATGGTTTTGCCGACACCAGACTCAGGCACCAATGCGATCGGAACTTGACCGGGTTTAGGGTTTGCAATACAAGGTCCTCTTGTACCACCACCTTCTCTATTGCCTGGAATCGATGGACCTTGACTGTCTGGCGGCGTGAATTCCCATTCGGTTGGGATATCACGGCTGAGGGGTGAACCCCCTAACTGGGCTTGTACCCCAGCGGGAACATTAGCCACAAGTCCTAGGGTTAGCGCTAAAGCGACTGTAAAACGGGATGAATGGGTAAACCAAGCCATAATAATTTAGAACTCCTTCTTAATCAGAGTCTTTCAAAGTTTTTGGAAAAATCTGTCTGAGCAGATACTTAACCTTCCTACAAGAGGGATGATAATTGCAGAATTTTCAGGGTTCTCGCCGAATAATTTGCCTGAATAGTTCTATTCTAGCTTGAGATAGGGAGTGAATTGAAACCTGGGATTGGACTCTTATCTGAATCTTTATGTTAGTTTTTCCCTATCTTTGTATTGGTTGTTTTATTCAACAGAACTAGCTCCTGAGTTAGACAACGATTCAGTTAAAGCAGCACTCCTGTCTGGATTTAATTGCTCAGAAAGACTTTGTAAGCCAACTGATTGCAATAACTTGTTCCACGCGGTTTGCACGTTGCGATCATTGGGAAAATCCTGATGGAGTTCTACCAAGGTGTCTAACGTGTCATACCAGAGCAATTCCTGGGCATAGAGTGCCACTCGTTCTTGAGGAGTTGCCTGTTGAGTCCGCATTTTTAGCGTTAGACTCGGTTCCACTCGCTTAATCCCACCACCCACAACCATATCTGCTGAACGATCCAGGGGATTGCAAACCAATGCTAATTGCCAGTAATAGAGCTGATTCGTTTTCAGGGGAGCAAGATGAGCAGAAGTAGGAATCGCTAAACTCATAATTCTCGGCATCTGTGTTTCCCCTGTCGCCGACTGCTCCAAGGAATACTTAACCCGGTAAATTTCTTCATCATTAGCATTTTTCAGTACAAACTCGACTGCCGATGCTGTTGTTGATGGCATATACCAGAATAGTTTTGGATATTCCTCTAGGGTTTTGCCGATCAATGATTCTGGAACTAGGGCAATTAGTGATTGATTATTCGGCGTACAATTCTCTGGACCTCGCGTTCCACCCGCTTCTCGATTCACGGGAATCGGCTCAGGTGTTGAACCTTCTGGAGTGCTGAATTCCCACTGAGTCGGTAGTTCAGCACCCAGAGAGGTAGTCCTAACCGGGGTTGGCACTTGAGCGACTAGGTTGGTGGCTAGTCCTAGCATCAAAGCTATTGTTAAGAATGTTAGGTGTGATAAGCGGGTGAAACAAGCCATAATTCAGATATATGCTCGTAGAACCGAGTCTTTAGTATATAGATGTTAGAGCACAAGCCAAGGTTCCAGACCCAGGTTAGTTTCTGTCAGACATAATCACCTTTTTGGCTCAGGCAAGCATCTACCTTGAGGGAAATGTTGCTGAATTAAGAGTTTGTCGTAAACGCTGCAAGTCATGCTAGCTCACTTTTGGTCTGACTACGACCCCTGGTTATATGAGTACCATTGTCTTAAGTTGTTAATATTTTAACGTTAGACATGGGTAATCCCGGAACGTTGTTTCCACTCTTCTCTAAATCTTCATCACTCTTAAAGCCAATTCCTGATTTCCATGCTTCTATCGCCTGAAAATTTAAATCTTTTGTAAAGATATAGCTATTCTCACTTGGGTGAAATACCTGAATTCCTGCGAGATGGGGAATTTGCCCTTGTCCTCCAAGGTGACAAGGACTAGAGAAACTGGGGATGCAATGTTCCAGACGTGCTATGGCGCGTCTAGAAGCAGGGGGAACAGAAATTAGAGCTTATCCGAGTAGAATCATATCTAACCCAACAGACTTCAGCAGTTTGTTCCAAGCCGAAATCACCGCCGGATCATTCGGGCGATCGCGCTGAAGTTTCACCAACGTCCCTAACGCTTCATACCACAGTCGTTCCTTTGCGTAAAGTACCACACGCTCCTCAGGTGGTGCTTGCTGTAAGCGGCGGCTTAGGGTAGGGTCAATGGATACTCGCCGGATTGTGCCTGCCATATAAACATCACCGGATGGATCATTGGGGTTACAGATTATTCTTACATTCCAGTCATACTTCTGATCCTCTTTCAGCGGCAGAGAGCTACCCTTTAATCTCGGTATGGTTAAACTGAGTATGCCCGGAGTGCCAACGACCAATTGGGCATCTTGTCCCTGATAATCGTTTGAGGTGCCATGGGCAAAGGCATACTTGGTCGAGTAAATTTCCTGACTATCACTATCTGTTAACTTAAACTCCATGCCCCAAGCCCTTGTCCGGGGTAGATACCAAAAGATGGTGGGATACTCCGCCAGTGTTTGTCCCATACCAGACGCCGGTACTAAGGCAATGGGATAACTGCTGAGGCAACCCGCAAACGGTAAATTGCTGCTATCTTGTAGACCTGAATCCCCTAGACCTGAATCACCAGAATTAGGCAGTGGCGCGGATTCCCATTGATCGGGTAACTGAGAACTGATCGAGGCATTGCTTAACTGCGCTTGTACCCGAACTGGCTCTTTCAGGCTCAACCCCACGATTAAAAGCAATGTTACTAAAGCGGTTATGGCGAGTTTGTGTGGGAAAAAACGGATGAGTTTCATAATAAATACATACAAAACTATTTTTGTCAATAAAATTATTGAATAAAAACGGCTATCCAATAACAACCAATGTTCAAAGGTGCGATCGCACATTTAAAATATTGCAGATGCACACCGGAGCATCCGCCTAAATCGCCTAAATAAGGAGGGTATTGACACCACCTGAGTATAGATGGCGACGCTGAAATCTAAATCTTGATATAGACTGATCATGATTCCTAATCCTGATTCCTCTGTGTCACCTAAATTGAAATCGTTCCACACCATTCGACCGATTGGGGCGGCTGCCCTACAGGGTATTGCTTTTTGGGGAGAAAAATTGATTGCCATCGATGCCACGAGTGGCTATCTGTTGCAAATCAACCCCCAAACTGACGATACCAAAATTTTGAATTCCTCGCCGGATCTCGATTTTGCCGATGCGACGGGTTTAGCCGTCGTGGGGGATACGCTGTGGTTGACGCGCAAAGAGAGTGTATACTATTGCCAACTCAACGGCGATCTCCAGCTTCAGCATTTCCTGACATTACCCTACACCGCCAATGGTGTTGCACTCAAGGACTCGACGGTCTATATCACCTGTCAAAAAATGGGGTATATTCTGATTTACAGTCGGGATACCGGGCAGGAGATTACCCGCTTATATGCCCCAGGAATTGGCATGGAGAACATTACGGTGCGGGATGAGGAACTTTGGGTCTCGGATCAGGAAGAACAGACCGTGTATTGCCTTGATCGCGCCACCGGAAATATTATCTTCAGCGTCTTGACTCCTTTTGAGAATCCCACGGGTTTAACCTTCTACCGAAACCCGGAAACGAATCAGGAGATTCTCTATGTCGCCTATGCAAGCGAACAACCCTACATCCGCGATAATCCCAACGCTCAACCCAACCACGAACTACAGTATCGCGATCGCACGTTTATTCATCCCCTCTCCTTTCAGTACAATGCCGAGGAACGCTATGCTCTCTCCAATGGCTATTTAATTGAAATGTCTTATGTCGAGGAACTGTCCCCGTTAGACGACGTAGCCTTGCAGGACATAGAATGGCGCATCGCCTTACCCTCAGAAACCGCACGCCAAAAAATCCGCGCCATTGAAGCCGTTGGGATTCCCTTCACCGAAGAAATCCAAGGCAATCAGCGGGTGGCGGTGTTTAAATTTGATACCCTCGCCCCCGGAGAACGGCATTTATTTGGCTGGAAGGCGCTTCTAGAGGTTTGGAGTATCAAATATCGGATTACACCCAGAGATTTAGAAAATACGCCAGAATTGCCACTTGAATACAAATCCCGCTATTTGCTGGATGATGACGAGTTAGCCATGGATACCGAAATCATCCGCCGCGCCGCCCTTGACGCTGCGGGTCGAGAAACGAATGTATTGCGGCAAATGTATAGTATTCGCAATTATGTCTATGACCAACTCGCTTATGGAATCAAACCCCATATCGATACCCCAGATGTGGTGTTAGCGCGAGGAATTGGTTCCTGCGGGGAATATCTCGGTGTCTTATTAGCCCTATCCCGTCTCAGTGGGATTGCTTGTCGTACCGTTGGTCGTTACAAATGTCCCGCCCATCCCGATCAACGAGACATTCCCTTACAACCTGATTTTAATCATGTTTGGATGGAATTTTACTTACCAGGATTTGGTTGGGTTCCCATGGAATCTAATCCCGATGATACTCGCGAAGGTGGACCTTACCCCACTCGATTTTTTATGGGATTGGCTTGGTATCATGTAGAAATTGGTAAAGGAATTACGTTTGAAATCCTGACCAGTAAAGGTGTTCCAGTTAACAAGGAAGAGGTTTCTATTGGGGATCTAGCGATTAATCATGTCCGGTTCAAAATTCTCGAAGAATTACCGCCTCCGGGGGAATAGTTTTTCCGAATGTAGGGGCGGGTTTGTGGGCTTTCGTTTAGCTATTGATGATAACATTTGTTCTAAACCCGCCCTTTGTGAGTGTAGGGGCGGGTTTCACTATTATCATTTTGGGTTCACCCAGATGTGACTAAACCCGCCCCGACTGAACCTTCCCTGAGTTCAAAGGAACCTGGTTTTAATGCCCTGTTTTTCTACGAATGACGAATGACAAATGACGAATGACAAATGACAAAGGACGAATATGAACGTTATTCCAGCCATTGATTTACTCGACGGTCGCTGTGTACGGTTATACCAAGGCGACTACGCGCGATCGCAAGTTTATAGTGAAAACCCAGTAGAGGTGGCGAAACAATGGGTTGACCAAGGGGCGAGTCGGTTACATCTGGTTGATTTAGATGGGGCGAAAGCGGGACACCCTGTTAATACCAAGACCATCGAAGCCATTGTCCAAGCGGTATCGGTTCCCGTAGAAGTTGGGGGCGGATTGCGCGACAAGGAAGGGGTTAGTCAACTGCTTTCTGTTGGGGTTCAGTATGCGATTCTGGGAACAGCGGCGGTTGAAGATCATCCCTTAGTCGAACAATTGTGTGCTGAATTTCCCGATCGCATTATCGTGGGTATCGATGCACGAAATGGACAGGTTGCAACACGGGGATGGTTGGAAACCTCAGAAATTACCGCGACTCAATTGGCACAGCAAATGGCGAATTTGGGTGTATCGGCAATAATTTATACAGACATTCAGCGAGATGGTACACTGACTGGACCCAACCGCGACGCCTTGCGCGAATTAGCCAGCCATGTCTCGATTCCGGTGATTGCGTCTGGGGGTGTGAGTTCAATTACAGACTTATTGAGTTTACTGGCGTTGGAACCCTTAGGCGTGATGGGTGCGATCGTAGGTCGTGCCCTGTATACGGGCGATGTTTCCCTCAAAGAAGCCATTCAAGCCGTGGGACAAGGACGCCTTCAGGATATTCCCCCCGACTTGGGATCATCTTCATTAGCTTGAGGGAAACAGGGAACTGGTAACTGGTAACTGGTAACTGATAACTGATAACTGATAACTGAGGGTAAAGGTGGCGGTTACTAGGGCAAATAGGAAACAATAGATCAGGAGACAAGATTTTTCTCCGACTTGAACCCTGACTCCTCAATAAATGATCCCAGATGTCTGCCAAAGTTATCCTCACAGTCATCACAGGAAGTCTCAAAGGTGAGAACTTTGAATTTAGCGATCGCACGACTTGTATTCTAGGTCGCGCCAAAGATTGCCATCCCCGACTCCCTAATGATCGGTATCACAAGACTATCTCGCGCTATCACTGTTTGCTGGATATCAATCCTCCCGATATCCGTATCCGTGACTTCGGTAGTCTCCACGGCACCTACGTTAATGGTAAAATTATCGGCAAACGCCATCGATATCAAACGCCAACCGAAGGGGCTAGGATACAGTTTCCAGAGTACGACTTAAAGAATGGCGACGAAATCAAGCTTCGCCATACGGTATTGCGCGTCAAAATTGAAGGGGTAAACCACAGTGACGTGAACTCTTCTGAATCACAGACAATTGGTGTTGATCCCAGTGAGAAACCTCTCTTACCCCGTGAAAGTGGGTTAAAAAGCGCTTCAACGACTCTAGGATGTGACTCTTATCTACCTAAGATTCGTGGCTACACAACGCTGAAACGATTAGGTCAAGGGGGATTAGGAACCGTCTATTTAGCCCATCATGACCAAACCGAGGAATTAGTCGCCCTCAAAATCATGCGATCGCACAACAGACGTCCGAGTGATGCAATCCGGCAATTTTTGCTGGAGGTTGAAAAAACCAAAGCTTTACAACACCCTAATATTGTTCGACTCCGGGAATTGGGTTACGACCAGGATTCCTTTTTTTTTACCATGGATTATTGTAATGGTGGCAGTGTTCTGGACTTAATGCAGCAACGCGGCGGCAAATTATCGGTCAATGAAGCGATGTCGATTACGCTGCAAGTCTTGGATGGGTTAAACTATGCCCATTCTATCCAGAGTCCTGTTACTATCGCCAAGAAGGGTAACACTCAAGTGCAGGGATTAGTACACCGTGATCTCAAACCGGGGAATATCTTTCTTGCCAATCTGGGATTAGGGCGTCTTGCCAAAGTTGCCGATTATGGATTAGCCAAGGCGTTTGATTTGGCAGGATTGAGTGGGTTGTCTCGCAGTGGTCAATATGCGGGAAGTCCGGCTTTTATGCCTCGACAACAGGTTATTGATTTTAAATATAGTAAACCCGATGTTGATGTTTGGGCAACAGCGGCTTGTTTGTACTATATGTTAACGGGCAGATTACCCCATGATTTTGGTAACCAAGACCCATTCTGGGTTGTATTGCAAAACAAACCTGTACCGATTCGCCAACGAGATGCTGGAATTCCCAAGGGACTAGCGGAGGTGATTGATTTAGCGCTTACCGATAATCCTCAGATATATTTTAAGAGTGCTGCTGCTTTTAAACGGGCGTTGGAAAATGAATTATGACTGATGTAGAGACTGGGAAACCGTGGGATAAACCAACAGGATTTTAAACCCAGCCCCTGATTTCAGAATCCGTTAAAATTTTCCCTAACTTAAGAGATTCGCTTTTCGTCGCTTGTAAAAGATGTTTCATCATCACAGGTTCACCCGCATCAGCGGCTATAAACGCGGCATTTAAGGCAATATTACGGATATTTCCCCCCGTAACATCAGACATAAGACATAAGACGAATGACACTATGAACCCAGTTTAAACGCTTCCAAAAACATGCTATAAACCAAACCAATTTTCAGTGCATTCACTGTTTCCAGAAACCATGACAATCGGGACGCTTTGCTCAGAGAAGGCAAACGCTGGCGATTCCCGCCATAAACAATCCGGCTCACTGTTTCCGTGAAAATAATTAAAATCCCAGCCGCAATGACATCCCAGTCAGCGGTTTGTCCGGCTGTCGTTGAGATAGCACTTCCGAGAAAAATGCCTGACAGCAGACCCATCAAAATTATGGACAGGCGTCGCCAGGGATTTGTAAACCACTGGGCTAACCTTGCCAAGATCACATCTACGAGAGTATTAAGACGAGTATTTTGCATCGATAGACCACTTAGCCTTTTGTGCAAAATAACACGGTTTCGGTCAAGCTTGTTTGAATGAGAGTAGGGGCTGACAATTCATTTTGTTAGCACCCCCCACAGACGCAGTGGTGCAGAGTTAATCCCCTCAAAACGAATGAAACGACTAAACCATAAGCTTTATCCAGTATTTATCATCGTACTCCTTTTAGGTATGGCTGGACTGGGACTGGGGTTATTTGAGTTCAAGGTTTGGATAGAACCCCAATCCTCAGATACAGCATCATTACCCTCTGTGAGCAAATCACCAGAGGTTCCTGAGGTGGAAACGGCTCAACCCTTATCGCCAGCACTATCACCACTCTCATCACAGTTACCGCCGCCAGAGGCTTCACCCTCTCCCCCCCTTGATCCCGTTGCTCTAGCGGCGCAAAAAGGAGGGTTGCGAGTTAGCAATTCCACGGAACATCCGGTGCGGGTGGCGCTGCTAGAACGTCAAACAGATTCAAAGGCTGACGCCAAACCCGCCCACTGGGATTTTTCCCCTATGGAAGGAGGAAGCCAAGGGCTGATTCTTTCTCTTCCCCAAGATGATCTGATTCTGGAAAACGGAGATATTGTTGTGGCGTTCGCCCAAGATGGCTCTCGTTTATATTGGGGACCTTATGTGATTGGGGAGACGCCTGTACCCGTCTGGAATAAAAAGACAGGCAAATGGGAGTTAGTCTTACAACCGTATTAGGTTTTGTAGAGACGTTGCATGCAACGTCTCTACACTGTTGGACAAGGAACTTGAAGGGATTGTCCCAGTCAGGGAAGGGGTATATTGCGATCGCGCTTCTGGCTAAATTAAGTTGGAGACGTTGAGAGTTAATGTTGCCCTTTCGTGACAAAGTAGTGGAAGTTGAATCTAAGGATAGGATCGCTCAACCAGTGACAAAGTGGTGGAATGTTTGGGAAAAGCATCCAACTCGTTTGTGGATGTACTCGGTTTTAGGGTTAGCGGCGATTTGCTGGGTGGCGTTTTTGTGGCACTTAGGCAGTACGGGTTTGGTGGATGAAACTGAACCCTTATTCGCCGAAGCCGCCCGCCAGATGACGGTGACAGGAGACTGGATTACGCCGTATTTTAATGGGGAGACTCGGTTTGATAAACCGCCCTTAGTCTACTGGTTAATGGCGATTGGCTATCACCTGATTGGCGTGAATGAATGGGCGGTACGACTTCCCTCGGCGATGAGTGCGATCGCGCTGACGGTATTGGGCTTTTATACGCTACGCTATTTTGGTATTTCCCGTCCTAGTACCCTGGTGCATGAAAAGTCCTCTGAATTAGAAGATACCCCGAAACTCGCCAATCCAGAACGCCAGCGCTGGTTATCTGCTGGAATCGGGGCGACATTGATTGCATTGAATCCGATCACCTTGGTTTGGGCGCGGACTGGGGTTTCGGATATGTTACTCTCTGGCTGCATGGGAACGGCTCTTTTATCGTTCTTTATTGGCTATGTGCAAGGGGAGACAGGGAGACAGGGAGAAGGGGCGCAAGACAGCCGACACCGTGAAGATATAAAACCCATCTTAGGGTTTGCGTCGGGTTGGTATTTGGCATTCTATATATTAATTGCCTTAGCGATTCTTGCCAAAGGACCTGTGGGAATTGTTCTACCTGGATTAATTATTGGGGCATTTCTGTTATCTCTGGGGAACTTTTGGCAGGTGGTGCGGGAAATGCACCTGTTTTTGGGATTGGGCATTATTGGTGTCCTAGCAATTCCCTGGTATGTGTTAGTTACTTTGGCAAATGGCGAAGACTATATCGAAAAGTTTTTTGGCTATCACAATATTGAACGCTTCGTCGGGGTGGTGAATCACCATTGGGCGCCCTGGTATTTCTATTTTCTGGTTGTGTTAGTCGGCTTTGCCCCTTGGTGCTGTTACTTACCCTTAGCGATCGCACGGCTGCGGTTTTGGCAGGTCAAAAAATGGCGTTGTTCCCCTCGCGCCAGTCATTTGGGTTTATTTGCCCTGTCTTGGTTTGTCGGGGTGTTTGGCTTCTTTACAATTGCCGTTACCAAACTTCCGAGTTATGTCTTACCCTTAATGCCTGCGGCGGCAATTTTGGTGGCATTATTGGCAAGTGATTTACTCACCTATCCCCGTCCTCAGCGTCTCTTGGGATTACGGTTGAGTGCTGGATTTAATCTGATTCTGCTTGGTGTCATTGCTTTCGCAATTTGGTATAGTCCTAATTTCATTGGCTATGATCCGGCGGCGCTGAACTTATCGGAAACTTTGCAAGCCTCAGGATTACCGCTACGGGGAGGTATTGTTTGGGGAATAGCTGCGGTAGCGATGGTGATTGGCTTATGCCGATATCGGGGGTGGCGTTGGTTAGGATTAATTAATTGGGTGGCGTTTGTGGCGTTTATTATCCTTGTGGTGTCACCGGCTGCTTTTCTATTGGATCAGGAACGTCAGCTTCCCCTGCGAGAATTATCTGCGATCGCGGCTGAGGTGAACCAACCGTCAGAAGAGTTACTGATGATGGGGTTTGAAAAGCCAAGTGTTGTGTTTTATGCTCAGCGATCGGTCAATTATTTTGATGAAGAACATAAGTTTATTGCCTACATTGAGGACATCGCTGAAACTAAGCCTAATCCTCCTTCGACTCTGGTTTTAATTGAATCTAAGCGATTCAATCGACTTAAAAAAGAATGGCTCAAACCTAGTGAATATACCATCATTGATAACGAAGGTGCTTATCATTTGATTCGAGTGACTAAACAAGTGATTGCTCGCAAGCTTTAGCCTTCAGGGGGAATTAAGTAGAAACCCCTCACCCCCAGCCCCTCTCCCACTCTGATACTGCTGGCGAATCAGGGGTCAGACCCCTCACCCCGCTGCTCTATTCCTTCACGTCCATTCATGGTTCACGCAAGCGAGTAACCCGTCAGCTTGCGCCTTGGAATGAGTCATTAATTGAGGTAAGGTGTCAAGCATTTAAACTGAAGTTCCCCCTATACCTGCAAATAAATCAATAAACTGGATGTTAGTCATGATCTACATAGCTAATTGTAATTCATTTATTTGTTGCCTTAATGATATCCATTGCACTGAAGTCGCGTCTACCCTTAGCATATTGAGCAAGTAACCTTGCTATAGATTGACAGGAACAGATGTATGTGATATATAAACTCTGGCTTGGGAGTATCAGTCAAGTCTTTAAAATCAGAGCTAATCAACTGGCTTTCTCGATATGCAAACGACGATATTTTTTCATCCTATAATCATGAATCATGAAAGTCGGTTTGGTATTCTATCCAGCAATGTTTTATTATCGAGATTGAAAATGATTAAATCCTATATGACGACCGCTCGCTATATTAAAAACTTCTAGATAAAAGCCAGAACGAACACTATCCTGAAAAAACTATGTCCAACCCCCAATTATCGATCGCCCAACACTATCACGAACGCACAAAATACGATCCTGAGACGATCGCGTCCAAAAATAAGCGCTTAGACTGGGACAATCAACCGATACCCTTTAAAGAGTATAAACTAGGAACGACCATTGACCTGAAGCCCTATCTCAAAGAAGAGCCTCAGGCGTTCGCCCAGGAACCGGGTAAAGGTTGGTGGCGGTTGTCCCGGTTGCTCTTGTGCAGCTATGGCTTAACGGCTAAGATGGCAACCATGATTGGACCTCCGGTTTATTTAAGGGCGGCACCTTCAGCCGGGGGATTGTATCCGGCGGAAGTGTATTTAATTTCCCGTGGCACTTCTATATTATCGCCGGGACTGTATAACTATCAGTGTCCTAGCCATTCTCTGGTGCATTTTTGGGATAGCGAGGTTTGGTCAGGGCTACAAGAGGCTTGTTTCCAGCATCCTAGCTTAGAGACAACGGAACTGGCGATTATCACCACTGCTATATTTTATCGTTCGGCTTGGCGCTATGAAGACCGCGCCTATCGGCGAGTGTTTCTGGATACGGGTCATTTGTTGGGTAATATTGAACTCGCGGGTGCGTTAACGGGGTATCGCCCCTATCTGATTGGTGGCTTTGTCGATCAGAAGGTGAATGATCTGCTTTATCTTAACCCAGATCAAGAAGGCGCGATCGCAGTGGTTCCCCTCGCGGATCAACTCCAGGGACAACCTAGCCCCTCTCAGCCTACTGCTTTACCGTCAGCGACGCAGTTTGACTATCCCGAACTTCCTGATGGGGAATTGCTGGCTTACCTGCATCAAGCGACGCAAATTGAACCGACAGATAAGCAGGAAATCGAATCGCCACCATCTGGGGAATCAGAGTCAGAAAAGGTAGGTGAAGACAAGTATAATTTTCCCTTCTGTACCAAAATCTCTACGACTACATCACCGATTCAATGGGGTAGTGTTACCGGGGAAGGATATGCGCCTCAAGCTTTGGAAAATACGATTTTAAAACGGCGATCAACTCGCGCTTATACGGGTGCGCCGCTATCCTTAGATGAACTTAAATTGCTACTCGATTTCACCTATCAACCCCAACACTACAGCGAACAAGGATTTGATAGTTGTCCTAATTATTTTGATCTGAGTTTAATTGAAACCTTTGTGGCAATTTCTGGAGTGGCGGGTTTAGACGAAGGCTGCTATTATTATGCGCCAAAAGCTCAAGAATTGCGGCAAATCCGCTTTAAAAACTTCCGCCGGGAATTACATTATTTGTGCTTAGGACAAGAGTTAGGGCGGGATGCCAGTGTGGTTCTCTTTCACACCGCCGACTTGAAAAAAGCTGTGGCGAAGTATGGCGATCGCGCTTATCGTTACCTGCATCTGGATGCGGGACATTTGGGACAACGGCTTAATTTAGCGGCGATTTATTTAACCTTGGGGGTGAGTGGTATTGGTGGGTTCTTTGATCAGCAAGTGAATGAGGTTTTGGGGATTCCTGCGGATGAGGCGGTTCTTTATATTACTACACTGGGGCGTCCCAGGAGTTGATGGTTATTGGTCTTATGTCATTTGCCTCGACACCCGCCAAGAACTCAAGTTCTTGGCTTATAGCTTAAGTCCATTAAAATGGACTAAAAATGGATAGAGTTTGCGTGAAATTAAAATTATTGGAGTGCGAGCATCTTGCTCGCTACTAATACCCAATTTATAGCACTACGAGGTACGGAAAGGACATTAGTTAATCCAAACAGGGAACGGGGAACAGGGAACAGGGAATAGTAGAAAATGTCCTAACCTGCTTTGGTAAGGCTATAATACCCAATTTAAATGTATAACAGCTTACTATAGCCTGTCCATTGGATTGGTACAACTCAGGTGAAGGGTCATGTCAGGGCGGGTTTTGAACAAACGTTATCATCCCTAGCCAAAAAAAAGTCCCTAAACCCGCCCCTACACAATACTCATTCTCCCCCATCTCCCTCATCTGCCCCTCACCCTCTCACCCCATCTCCCTACCCCCCCACAATACTTATTCAGCAGCCCCTAATTAGTTACAAAGGGCGCGATCGCGGTCTGTTACAT
>CAKZMA010000038.1 GCA_937127375.1 uncultured Coleofasciculus sp.
AATCAGGACAACGGCTGAGCGTAGCTGGGTCATCTGTTTATTGTAGTAGGTTTGTCATTGGTCATTGGTCATTGGTCATTGGTCATTGGTCATTGGTCATTGGTCATTGGTCATCTGTCATTTAGACAGGGCGGGTTTAGTGACATTAGGGTGGACAAAAAAATGATAGTAGTGAAACCCGCCCCTACACATAAAACTCTTTTCTAGTCATTGATCATTCATCTTCCCCATCTTCCCCATCTTCCCCATCTTCCCCCACCCCAAAACTTATTCAGCCGCCCCTATTTTAGGGGAGCTAAGTGATTGTAACAGTAGCAGTGACCAAGGTACATTAATATTAGGCACCAGCCAGGGGGATTTTCTCAGGGCGGGAAAGACAAGGGGAAGCACGAAACGCAGCGATCGTAACGATACAGGACGTTCCCCGTTTTTGTCTACCAATCCGTAGTGTTTAGCCAACTCCGCCACAATCTGCACCCGCCCGGTTCGTCGCATCACCGTGGAATCTGTGGCTAGCGCCGCAATCACCCGTCCGGTGAGTAAGGGGGTTTCCCAGTTGTACCTCTCTTTTATGGCTGAGTTTTTCGGGTCAAGCCCTGCACTTTCATCCATATTGGCAGCAAACTGAGTAAACTTTTCAGTCCCCACAATTCCGGGCCAAATTGACAGGGATGCAATATTCTGGGGTTTAAGTTCAATCGCCATATCTGCGGCTAGGCGATCGCACGCTGATTTACCTGCACCGTAGGGAGGGCTAAAAATATAGGATAAACTACCCCAAGAGGAGATGGTACAAATAAGTCCTTGCTGATGGGGGGTCATCATCCGGGCGGCAAAAATACTGGCAACATAGTGGCTCCGCAGCCCCACATTATTGCAAGCATCCCACAAACTCGGTTCACTCTCCCAGAACGGCTTTCCCGAAGCATCTGTTAAGGCTTGTACCCCGGCGTAAGCATTATTAACCAGCAGATCCAGTTGTCCTTGTTCATCCTGGATACGCTCAAACAACAAACGCACTTGCTCATCGTCACTGTGATCTACTTGCATGGGAATGCAGACGCCACCAGCTTGTTCAACGGCGGATTGGGTTTCCTGGAGACTCCCGGATACACCATCATCAGAGGTTGAACGCTCCAGGGTGCGCCCTGTAATATAGACTATCGCTCCAGCTTCACCCAGCGCGATCGCAATTCCCTTACCTAGACCCCGCGTTGCCCCTGTGACTACTGTGATTTTACCCTCAAGATGTTTCATAATTGTTTTTTTTCAGTTTATCTGCTCCTTACGTCGCTATCGCTGCGCGTCACGCTTCGCTCAGAATGACACGTTATACCAAATCCGGGTTAGCTATTCCCCATATAACCCAGTTCGCGCAGGCGGACGCAAGGCAAGTGTAGCAGCGATTTCAATCGCCATGGCAAAAGGGGGTTCCGTTATCGGATTTGGTATTAGAACGCAACTTGGCATGATGGCGACACCCAAACCGTTATCACCTCTGCCAGAAACTCTATCATCGATATCTCCAAGCTTCAGTTTCAACTATCGAAAGTGAGCAACCGGATATGATATAACCCGTTTTAACGGGTTTGAGCTTTTAGCGGGAACTTGAGTTCCCCGCTTCATTTTCAATAAGACTTCAACGCCCAAGCCATAAATCGCTCCGTGTAATACAATGCCAACTGATTACTCACGCCATTAAAAACCGCATCAAAAGCATGTTCAGCCCAGGGAATTTCTAACCAAACAGCACAATTCCCAGCCGCTTGTAATTGCTCGTAGAGTTGGCGTCCAAACTTTGCCTTAATGATATGATCTCGACCCGCGTAGACCAATAACGTAGGAGGCAGATCGGATTTAATATAACTAATAGGAGAAGCTTGCCGATAAAGTTCTGGTACTTCATCCGGCGTTCCGGCTAAAAAGGCGCGGAGAATCGCCCGAATGTTGAGCGGGTCAGGAAAGGGCAAATCATGATATCCTTCTTTTAAATCTACGGGTCCGTAGTAATTAACCACAGCCCGAATCGGAATTGTATTTAGATGATAAGCCGCAAGTGCTGCTAGTTGCGCCCCTGCCGATCGCCCCATGAGCGCGATTCGTTCGGTATCAATTTCTAACTCATGAGCATGGCTTTGGATATAGGATAAAGCTGCCTGTACATCCTCCAGTTGAGCGGGAAAGTGATATTGGGGAGCATGACGGTAATCAATGGCGATCACAGAGTAGCCCTGATTTGCCATGTAGCGGTTAAATGTCTCATTATTATCGGGAGTCCCTATTTGCCACGCCCCACCATAGATGGTAATAATCGCCGGATATTTACCAACAGTCAACGGTCGGTAAATATTGAGTTTAAGGTTGACCCCATCCGGCTGAGAAAATATAATCCCTCGATCAATGCGAACCTCCGCGATCTGCTGAAAGCAGCAGCGCTTCGCTATCGCAATCCCCCGAAACGCATCGGCTAAACTAAAAGGTTGGGGACGCATGGGTGTTGGTGCATCCTGGGAAATTGTTGCCAAATCCTCTACACCCAGATCCTTGAGCATTTGAGCCGCGATTCGTGCATTCACGGCTGGAAACTGAATTAATGGCAAAAGGCTGAGGATTAAACCAATCAGGCTACAGATTACTGCCAAATTGTCAAGCCCGCCTTCGTGTAAATTTAAGATGGCTAGTATTAGTGCGATCGCATTCACACCCAGCAGCCAAGGACTCGCTTCTGGCGCAGCCACGGCTAGCGGTAGCATCCAAAACGTAGGCGCTGGGACAATAACCCAGAGACTAAGAAACAATCCGACTCCACTCAGGAACAAAGGAAAGAACAGCGAGAGTAGGACTATACCCAACCCAATTAGTGGGGTTTTCCCTTTGATGCTTTGCCGTGTGCTTTTGTCCCAGTTAGCTTGGAGCATGGAGTGAGAAATCGATGATTACACTCTCATCCTACATCGGCTATATAAAACTAATACTACTACGGACATACAATGTCGGCTAATGTCAGAAAACGTCAAAAAATCATTGTACTCGCTTATCCTCGACAGATACAGAAGTTTTGACTTCATTCTTAACGCTCACTGAACGACTAACCTGACGCTCTAACTGAACCGATTTTCCTCGAAGTAATTTTATAGCGCCATCACTGTCTACGGGTTTTGAGAATAAAAACCCTTGACCATAGTGACATTGCAATGCTACTAAAGGCGAAACTTGTTCCAATAACTCAATTCCCTCAGCCACCACATCCATACTCATGGTTCGGGCGAGGGTGATAATCGCTTGAACAATTTCCGAATTCTCTCCTAACGCGCCAATCCGACTGATAAATGAACGGTCAATTTTCAGCGTGCTAATTGGAAAATTATGCAGGCGACTTAAGGAGGAATAGCCAGTGCCAAAGTCGTCAATACACAGATGAATTTGCCGTTTTTTCAATTGCAACAGTAAGTCTTTGACCAGTTCCGGATTGTCGATGACCACACTTTCGGTAATCTCCAACTTTAAACTACCAACCGCAATATTAGTTTCCTCTAATATTTGGTCAATTTGCGCCAATAAATCCGCTTGCGTAAACTGTTTACAGGACAAATTAACATTCATCGTCAAGGGTTGGGGACTTTGAAATTGCTGCTGCCAAATACTGAGTTGGCGACAAGCTTCCCGCAGTATCCACCACCCCATGGGAATAATTAATCCCGTTTCTTCGGCGATGGGGATGAACTCGGCGGGAAAGACTAACCCGCGTTGCGGATGTTGCCAACGTACCAATGCTTCAAAGCCGGTAATCTGATGAGTGAGTAGGGAGACAATGGGTTGATAATGAACTTGAAATTCTTGCCGTTCGATCGCACGCCGCATATCGGTTTCTAGCTGTAATCGATCAACCGTGGGACTTAACATCTGGTTATCAAAGATAGCATAGCCCGGTTTGCCTTGGGAACGGGCGCGATGCATGGCGGTATTGGCGTTACGGAGTATATCTTCAGCCGATAAAATCTGGCGATCGCGATTCGTATTCAGGGCAATGCCAATGCTGGTTGTCATGAACACGTCTCGCCCTTCCAGGTTAAACGGTAATGTCAAGGCTTGCTCAATTGCATCTGCCACTTGAATGGCATCACAAACCCCCTGAATCCCCTCTAGCAGGATAGCAAACTCATCTCCACCCAAACGGGCGACAGTATCCGTGGGACGCAAGCAGTTTTGTAGGCGCTGTCCAAACTCTTGCAGCAGTTGATCCCCCAAATGATTCCCCAAACTTTCGTTAACCACTTTGAAGCGATTGAGATTGAGTAACACCACGGCAAATCGATAGGATGGAGAATCCCGGTTCTCCCCTTGACCCGGTTGGGCGCGTCTTCCGGCTTGCTGCAAGCGATCCATGAATAAGGCGCGGTTCGCTAGTCCGGTGAGGCGATCGTAAAAGGCATTAAACAATAATAGTTCTTCTGCTCGTTTGCGATCGGTAATATCTAAGGCATAAATGCGAATGCACTCAATTTCGGGAACGTAATGCAGGACTTGTTCATAAACAATTTCCCCAATTTTTACCTCGCGTCTCAAGGAACTTTGCTGCTGCATCAACCGAATCATCGAGGGCATTTCTGCCAAAAATGGATGTTCAGCTTCACTCTCTAATAATTCGGGCAACAAGCGCATGGCTTCTGGGTTAAGATAACGCACACGCCCTGCTAAATCAATTTCGACAATGGGATTGGGGGTCAATAGGGGAAACGAGGCTAAACGGGCTGTTTCTTGATGGGTGAGACAATGTTCGTTCTGATCCCGTCCGATGGCAAAAAAGAAGTCAAGTTCACCGCTTTTCTTAAAAACCTGTTGGCTACGCCATTCTACCCAAAGTTCTTGACCCTCTTTGGTCAGGACTCCGGTTTCATGGACGGTGGGCGATTGTAATTCTGATTTTTCATCAGTGGTTTTGATTAATTTGGCAAAGGGTTTGCGGTCAACGTCTCGAAGAAACGTATTCACAAAATCCGTTCCTTTCACTTCATCCAGGGTATAACCTAACGTTTCCAGTAATCTGGGATTCATCATCCGGGTTTTTCCCTGGGAGTCAATGGCGACAAAAAAGCCACCATGGGTTTCGACTAAATTTTGATTAAATTCTTGTTGCTGGTGCAGTTGTTCGGTTAACTGTTGGCGTTCCATCACCAACCCCAACTGCATCGCGATCGCACTCACCCATTCTATCCATTGGCGATCGCCAGGATGAGAGTGGCGGGTAAAAAAGGTTAAGACAGCGAGTACCCGATCATCGAGGAGAATGGGGATCGCGCCTCCAGCTTGAAACCCTTGTTGCTGATCCGTGGCGCTAAGCAGAGTGAATTCGGCATCAGGATCAATCCCATTTGCCTTGGTTTGGTCAATCCATTCTGGTTGTTTTGATCTCCACACCCGTCCGGGTATGCCGATATTGGGGGGAAATATTAGTGTTTCTCTGGTGCGTCGCCATGGTTGTAGATCACAGGGATCGCCAGACCAGGCTTGGCTACAGGTTAAACGACCAGAATCAGGCGTCGGCAGCCATGCTTCACCATAATCCCAATGGGTGACTTCACAGACGCGATGCAGCACTAAATCCAATGCTGAGTAAAGATCGGGAACCTTGGCGATCGCCGGAATCAGAGATTGCAACAGACGGAATTGTTCGGACATGCACTAAAACCCTTTTATCATAGATGCTTTCACTCACAGGGCGCGATCGCGATCGATAGTGATATCGATGTGAATAATCGCACTTGTTTGATGCTCTACGATAGATGCAGCCCTTACATCCAGCCTTAGCTGGAAGATGTTGAGCAATAAGTCGGTTGGGTCAGATCTAGAGTCTCTAAATGTCTGAGTCCTGACGGGGAAACATTCTGTCTAGTTCCTAGCTGTCACTGACCTGGAACATCGCCGTTGTTTGGTTATTGGCTCGGCGATCGCTCCTTATTTTGACTTAGCCCACCATTTACTTATTTTCTATTGTTATGAATAATTCAGTATTTCTTTGTATTTTCAATCACTGGGTTAATTGATTGACATCACAATGACGATGTGATTTTTCGACGAAAATCCGTTGAAACTACTCTAATTTAACCCTGCCCTAAATCCTAAGTTTGATGAAGCTAAACGGCGAGACTACTGCATTCAATATTTAATAAAAATTCATCCGATTACCTCAATTATACGGCTTGGGAGTGATGAAGTCTGGCGATTCAATCCCTAATTTCATGTTAAGGATATCCCTATCCTATCCATGTCGTTTACAGGTTCATCCTTGCAGGGCGACAGGACAAGGGTTTGAGGCTATTTTTACAATCACGTCCATGGAAGTGATATCACCATTGAACCTCTAGATAACTCGGTGTAGCGTTGCTGGTATATAGCTTGAAGCCGATCCCAGACCTGTTTTGTATACCGTTGGGATTCTTGCTGAATCAATGACCAGAGAAGGTTTAGGGCTTCTATAGTTGGACAGAAGCGGATCAGGGTGCGGCAAGCGGCGATCCATTGTTCGAGATTGCGATAACTCACAAAATAACCGCCCCGTCCTTGGATATGTACCCAAAGAACATTGTGCCATTTTTCCCAGTTGAGGATGCGCCGGGGATCAATGTTCAAGTATTTGGCGATTTGGTTGAGAGTGATGACAAAGGTTTGGGGATGAATACGGTGTCGGATTCGCATCATAGCTATTTTTGGGTTTTCGATGGGGTTTGATTTTTCCTCCTTCCCGGATTGAGAAGGAGGTTAGGAGTTAAGTCTGTTCATTAATCAATACGAAGGCGGCGGTAGAGCACACTCATCACTTCGCCGGGATTCTGGGTGGGTTGGGGCTTACTCCACTCGCTGACATGGGCGTAGCCGAGGCGATAGAAGGTGTGAATGGTGCGGGTGACGCCTTGGGGTGAACTGATAATGATCACTTTTAGAGGGTGTCGGTTGTCTGGCGGGGGCGTAGATGGTACAGGGGTTGCAGGGTTGGGAGTTGGGGAGGAATCGCGGATAAAGTCTTGAGTCATTGGAGTTGTCCTAACTTTTGCAGTTTTTGTTCATAAAAACGAACATAAAGTCAGTTTAGCACAAAGTTCATAACTATGAACATTTACTGAGTCATAAGCCTCTGACACTATAGAAACCATGGGAAAAGCAGGTGAAGCGCTAAGGCAGGTATTGCAGACGTACAAAATCAGCCAAAATAAATTGGCGGTGACAATGGGGATTGGTCGATCAACGGTTCACTACTGGTATCAAAACACTCAAGATCCTTCCGCTGAGACAGTTTTGGAAATCAGAAAGGCACTGCGGAAGATTGATCCGGCGGCGGCGCAAGAGTTTATCCGGCTGTATTTGGATGAGTCAGATGAGGATGAGGAGTAGTTTTGGGGATTAAGCGACGCTATCTTCTGTCATGGAATTTTTAATGGTCTACTTATAGCTGCTCATAGCCTAATCTATGAAGGAGCCGTTGACTCAGTGGTTAGGGTTTGCCACAATTCAGAGTCATGGGACAAGCAGGCAAAGCTTTGAAAAAGGTGCTGGAAACGTATGAAATTAGTCAATATCGATTAGCGGCAGAATTAGGGATTGGACGCTCTAATGTATACCGTTGGGTCAATGAGGTGAGAGATCCAACGGCTGAAACTGTGAAAGATATTGTGCAAGTGCTGCGGAAGATCAACTCGGCGGCGGCGACGGAGTTTATCCGACTGTATTTAGGTGATAATTCGGTAGATGATGAGGAATAATCATCGGAAGGTTAGAGGTGATCAAAGGTATTCGATCACCATAGAAGCTATGGGAAAAGCGGGTGAAGCACTCAGACAGGTATTGCAGATCTATGGCATCAGCCAAAATAAATTGGCGGTAACGATGGGAATTGGTCGCTCAACAGTTCACTATTGGTTTAGCGGAACGAGAGATCCCGCAGCTGAGGCAGTCTTGGAAATCAGGAAGGCACTGCGGAAGATTGATCCGGCGGCGGCGCAAGAGTTTATCCGGCTGTATTTGGATGAGTCAGATGAGGATGAGTAGGGGCGCATAGACGTGCGCCCTGATAGTGAGGAATTTGGGAAATTAACGTTACTATATTTCTCGGCTGAGTTTAAATAAATAATAGGTGACCTGTTGCAGTATCCGCGATCGCTTGTATCCAGGCACTGCCTGTTTCCGGTATATAACGTTTGACTAAGGCGCTGCTATCCAGGAAGTAAGCATTTACCATTCGCCCCGATCCTCAATAATGATTTCAGACAAGGGTTTACCGGGGATAGCTCTTAGTTTTTCTGTCAATTCTTGCCATGTAGCTTCACAGACAGGTTCAACACCGTTCTGATGAGGGGGAGGAGTAACCAGTCCAGCCGCAGCTAAGGATTGGCTGATACGTTCAAGTTGAGTTGCTGAATCTTCAGGCAAAATCTGAATCTGCACGGTTTGATGTTCTTGCAGGGGCAAGGGAGTTAAGGGGCGCAGCACTCCATTTTCATAGATGGCGGTAATAGTTTCAGGCATTATAATGAAGTAGAACAGTGGCTATGAATATTCTAGTATTTAGCGTCTGTGCGAGACTGAAGATTTAGAAAAACTGGAATCAGAACTCGCTAAATTCAACATTTCCCTGAATCTTGACTTCAATGATAGATAAGATCAACGGTGCGTTACGCTTCGCTAACGCACCCTACAACTTGACTTGTTTATAATGGTGAAAGATGTGAGTTTTTAGGAGTTAGGATTTCCTCATATCAATCTATTCAGCTTATGATAAAGACAGCATAGATCATCCAATCTAGTTATAGACTCGCAGTTTTCCAGGCACGAAAAAGCAACCATGGCTGAACTAACCATTCAAGTACCAGACGAACTAGCTCAACGCCTAGAACCACTCCGGGATCGTCTCCCGGAATTACTACAGCGTCTCGTAGAAACCGTTTCTCCCAGAATTTCCTTACCTAACCAAATTTCATCAGTTACTAGCCAAACAGATGCTCCAATTGCCTATACTGAAGTTCTAGACTTTCTGATCACCCGCCCGACTCCTCAAGAAATCACGACCTTCAAAGTTTCAGCTGCAGCTCAAGCACGTCTTTGCACCCTATTAGACAAAAACCGAGAAGGAACCCTTACAGAAACTGAAGCAACAGAACTTGATTTATATGAGCAGTTAGAGCATCTGATGATTTTGCTCAAAGCCAAAGCTTATGCCTTAATCGGATAAATGGTCACTTCCTCAATTTCTCCTTCTCTACGTCAGCTAGTGATTGAACGGGCGCGGGGTAAATGTGAATACTGTCTCATTCACCAAGATTATTCAATCTACAGCCATGAAGTTGACCACGTTATTGCTCGAAAACACGGCGGTCAAACCGTAGCCGAAAATCTTGCATTATCCTGTTTATCTTGCAACCGTCATAAGGGTTATGACTTAACAACCTTTGACCCAGTTACTCATGAAATTGTCCCTTTGTTCAACCCGCGCTACCAAATCTGGACAGATCACTTTACCTTAGAGAAAACTCACATTATTGGTACGACAGCAACAGGTCGAGCCACGGTGTTTTTACTCAAAGTCAATGCTTCAACTCGTTTGTCGTATCGTCAAGTATTAATTGCCCAAGGACGGTATCCGTAAGACTAAGCTGGGTGGACACAATTAAAGTTAACGGTTGAGATTAGGGAACAGTAAGGGTTTGAGACTTGTTTACATAACTTAATTTAGTTAAATTTATTTCCACCAACCTACTTATAGTAAATTAGCATCAACAAATAACAAATAAGGTGGGCATTGCCCACCCTACAAATCAACCTTTCACACAAACTACCTGCTTTAGCGTCGCCACCACTTCCACCAAATCCGCTTGATTAGTCATCACTTCATCAATGGGTTTATACGCGCCGGGAATCTCATCCAAAACCCCGCCATCTTTGCGACATTCAACTCCTTGAGTTTGTGTCACCAAATCATCCAGGGAAAACTTTTTCTTTGCCTTGTTCCGAGACATTAAACGCCCTGCGCCATGGGAGCAACTGCAATAACTTGCATGATTCCCTTTCCCTTTGACAATAAATGACTTTGCCCCCATCGAACCTGGTATAATTCCGTAATCCTCTTCACGCGCCCGTACTGCACCCTTGCGCGTCACATACACGTCTTCCCCAAAATGGACTTCTTTCTCGGCATAATTATGATGGCAATTTACCTCTAACAAGGGCTTGATTGGCTTACCTCCCGCCAAATGTTGTTCCACAATTCGCTTAAAACGCGCCATCATTACATCGCGATTATAACGGGCATAATTCTGCGCCCATTGTAAATCTCGCCAGTAGGCGGCAAATTCTGGAGTTCCGGCGATAAAGTAGGCTAAATCCGGATCAGGTAAGCGATTTTCGGCTAATTTGGCTAATTCCTTCGCGGTGCTAATATGGCATTGCGCCAAGCGATTGCCAATATTCCGAGAACCAGAATGTAGCATTAACCACACGGCATCCTCTGTATCGAGGCACACTTCAATAAAGTGATTTCCGCCACCCAGAGAACCCAACTGCTTCATCGCTTTTCCTTGCACATCCTGCACACCGCGATGTAAGTCTTTGAAATGCGTCCAGCCTTGCCAATTGCTGGCATCTTTTTCTACCTCTTTATTTTGGTTAAATCCCAGAGGAATGGCGGCTTCAATATCTAAGCGAATTTTCTTGAGTTTGCCCTCAAGTTGTTCTGCGCTAAATGGGGTTTTAATCGCTGCCATGCCACAGCCAATATCGACACCAACAGCGGCAGGAATGACAGCATCTTTAGTGGCAAGAACCGACCCAACTAATGCGCCTTTACCTAAGTGAACATCTGGCATTAACGCCACATGTTTAAACACAAACGGTAAGGATGCGACATTTTTTGCCATCTGGGTTTCATCATGACTTAAATCATGATTCGCCCAGGAGAAAACGGGCTTATCAGTGGACAGTTTCAGTTGTTCGTAAGGCATAAACCTGTGTCTCTAGCGCTAAATAACATTAACATACTACAAGTATAATACAAGTGACGCGATCGCGCAGATGAACTTATCGGGTGATGGCAACGTCAAGACATCTGTCGTAACATCTGATACGCACTGCATTTTAACTCTTATGAAGCCTTCTCGACGTGTATCTGCCGGAAAATCTATCATTTCCTTGTCTTTTAGCCTGATTTCTCTACTATCCTTTGCCCCAGTATCCCGTAGCGCCCCCGATGACACTCCCGATGAAACCGTCACCTGTGAAATCTTGGTGGTTGGCGGTGGATTAGCGGGTGCAGCGACAGCTTATGAAGGGTTACTCGCCGGACGAACAGTTTGCTTGACGGAGATTACCGACTGGGTAGGGGGACAGATTTCCTCCCAGGGAACCTCTGCACTGGATGAACGCCCGACTCAGCGATCGCGTCTTTTCTATTCTCGCGGTTATTTGGAATTGCGGGAACGGATTAGACGCAAATACAAGGAACTGAATCCGGGGGATTGTTGGGTGAGTGAATCCTGTTTTATTCCCAGTGACGCCCACGATATCCTTTTAGATATGTTGCAGGATGCAGCCAAACGGGGGAAAGGGACACTGAAGTGGTTTCCCTCCACGGTGATTAAGGAACTTGACTACAATCCTACCGGGAACTTGATTAAAAGTGCGATCGCGATTCAGCATCAACCCACCTCGGATGCACTCCCCCTAAATACATTTCCTCTATCGCAAACCATTGAAGATTGGTATCAGTACCAAGATTCCCC
Source organism: uncultured Coleofasciculus sp. (assembly GCA_937127375.1). GTDB lineage: Bacteria > Cyanobacteriota > Cyanobacteriia > Cyanobacteriales > Coleofasciculaceae > Coleofasciculus. Next base: position 11,766 of record CAKZMA010000038.1, read on the forward strand.
CCAGTTTGACAAAACCATTATCCGCTTCGTTCCGCAAAACCCATCGCCAGGAAACGCCCCAGACTGGTATGTTGTGGAAGCCACAGAAACGGGAGAACTGATTGGGTTAACCAATGTCCCCTACCGCTTGGGAATTGACCCCCGTTCTCATCTCGAACCCTCGTCTTCCAGCGCCACTGGGAATCCCTATTGCACTCAGGGGTTTACCTACACCTTTGCCATGGAAGCCACGCAGGAACCGCAAAGCCATGAAATGCCGCCATTTTACCCGCAGTACGAACCCTATTATAGTTATGAATTACCCCGCTTAGCCGACTTTGACTTAGTGTTTACCTATCGGCGGATTTGGAGTCCTAAAAAAGGTGAACCAGAGAAATTTAGCGGAATTTCCTTTACCGCGCCCACCGTCGGGGATATCTCCATGCAAAACTGGACGTGGGGAAATGACTACCGTCCGGGTACAGAGGTTGATAACCTTGTTTATACTCCTGACCAATTGCAAGCGACGGGACAGTTAGCCCCCGGAGGCTGGATGGGGGGTTTGCGAACCGAGAGTTTACGCAAGGCGGAGGAACTCTCCCTGGGGTATTTCTATTGGTTAGTTGAGGGAACAACAGACTCCCAACTTGGTGATGGCGTGAAGGAACCCCATCCCAGTTATCGTTATTTATCCGGATTAGACTCTCCCATGGGAACAGTACATGGGTTATCCAAGTATCCCTATATGCGAGAAGGACGGCGAATTATTGGACGCCCTGCTTTTGGGTATCCGGAGGGGTTTACAATTTGGGAAATTGATATGTCTCGCCGCAATTACCGGGAGGATTATTACCGTCAAACCTTATCTCCCAAAATGTATCGCCAATTATGGACGGCTTTAGCGGGACGAGAAGCGATTTCGGTGATTCAGGGTGAGGTATCACCCGATGAGGTAAATCGACGTACTCGTTCAACCATCTATCCCGATTCCGTGGGAATTGGACATTATGCGATTGATTTTCACCCCTGCATGAGTTTCTCTCCCCCAGAAGCGCCAGGGAATACAGAACGAGAGGGGGAACGTCAGGGGGCGGGTCAAGCCTATCCGTTTCAAATTCCCCTGCGGGCGATGATTCCGCAAAAGATTGACAATATGTTAGTGGCGGGAAAAAGTATTGCTACGAGTCATATTGCAGCGGCGGCGTATCGGGTGCATTCCTTTGAATGGTCATCGGGTGCAGGGGCGGGAACGACGGCGGCGTTTGCGTTGGAGAAGGGGATTGCACCGTTTGAATTGGTGGATGGACTTCCACCTTATGATTCACAGTTGCAGGTGTTGCGACGGCGGTTGGAGGCGAATAATAATCCGACGGCGTTTCCGGATACGTCGATTTTTAATCAAGATTGGGAAGATTGGCGTTAAAGGAAACGTGCGATCGCGCTGTTTGTAATAGCCTGTTTGTAGTAGCCACTTTAGTGGCTCTTCATGCCTTAAACGGGGTAGAGAGATGGTGCGATCGCGTCAGTCAGCAAGCCCGAATTATCTGACGAAATGATTACACCTTTTCCCATAATATTGGCAATTGATCAATTAACTGTAAGGGTACTTGCCAGCTTAAGTTAAAGTTGTTATTATATTCAGTATCGCCACTCCGAGAATAATTACGCCGATTTTACGTCTTATAGCAATCACCATAGCGGTTAGGACGCATCATTTGGTAGAGACGTTGCATGCAACGTCTCTACAACACTTCGGAAAGTCCTAACCGATGTGTCTACTGCTATATATTTTTCATCTAACAGACTGCGTTAAACGCTTTACAGAAAATTACAAGAAAGCCATTAATGGAATAAGTGGGCGTTTTGTCAAGACACTCATGGGTGGTTTTATCGGTACAGCCATTTTAGCAGTAGCAGCGGCTTTTTTCACACCTGCCATCGCCATGTTTCTCGCACCGATACTGGCACCAGGTCTTTCAGGGGCAGCAGCCGTATCAGCAGTTTTAGCATTTCTTGGTGGTGGAGCAATCGCTGTCGGTGGTTTTGGAATGGCAGGTGGTTTTGCTGTTCTTGTAGCTGGTGGAGCTATCCTTGGTGGTAGTGCCGGTGCAACCGTTGGTACTTTATTTGCTCAATCTCCTGATATTGCGTTAACTCAAGCCGCGAAGTTAGAAGTTGTAATGAAGGAGATTATTTTTATCCAAAAGGATAATATTCCGAAGTTTTCCTCCTTGCAGAAAAGGCAAGAATATCTATGCCAAGATTTGTAGAACCCACTTCAGTTAAAACGAGTTTATCCAAAGAATGGACATGGGATGATCAGTTTTTCTTGAATTACCATCCGGAAGTGGCTGAAGCCAAGATTAGAGAAGAAGTTTTTCGGAATCCGGCTCTCCTCCCATCTTTGTCAAGTTTAGATTATGCCATAGTGGGACTATCTGGCTTAGTGGCTTCGATTGTTGATTTTTTGGTTGTCAGAATACCTAAAAACATAAATTATCTCAGTCACTATCAACAGAAGGGAAGCAACTTTACAAGTTGGTTAAGAAGCTTAGGAGTCGATCAAGATGGAAAATCAAGTCCGTTTCTTCAGTGGTGCGAAGACGTGTGTAAAGTTCCTTATGACCAAAGTATTAACCCGGAAATTAAGGGGTTTACTCCCAAAACACATAGGCTATTAAGCCTTGGTCATGATCCTCTATTTGGTCTCATTTTTGGATCGATTGATATTTTCAATGGCTCACTGACAACCTTTGATATCAATGGCAAGCTGCAAATCATTAAAACCTTTGACTTACCACAAGAAGAAAAATTTTTTGCACCGTTTATTTGGTTAGGTCATATCGTTTCTGACTTGTGTACTAAAATGGGAATTCCCATTCCTAGTTGGGGTTTTCTCCAACTCCTACAAATTGGTTCATTTGGAACAAGTCAAAAGACAGTGGCGGAAATTTCTCGATGGATGTATCTGAATGGTTATGACTTAAGACATTTCGTTACTATGTCCGTTTCGGTGGCTGTTGTTGAAATTATTGTCAGAGCTTATCAATACCTTTCTGTAGACAAGCAAATACATCCTCAATCTTCTTTATATAGTTTTGATGTAAACAAGGAAACTAGCCAAATTCAGGCTAACTTGAAACTGCATAAAATGCTGTTCCTATCTCATACCTTAGCCGCCAGTGGAAATGCTATAAAAGTTTTTGCATACGCTGGCAATCCTTTAGCGATTAATCTTCCTCAATGGCTAGTCCTTTTAAAGGAAAGTGTGATCATGGTCAAAGCAGTGACGAGAGATACGAGTTTTGAAAAAGTGATTCGTAATCGAATTAAAATCAGTCAAGAATGGAAAGAAATTCAAGACATCAAAATTAGACGTTTTGACTAATTGATAGGTCTCGCCGGCATTACCGGAAGGACTATTCAGGCAGTGCGATCGCTCTCCACTGTACAATGAAGATACTACCGGACTTGCGATTAGGTACAAGGTGGGATTTCTGGTTCACCTGTTCAGGGACAATCAATCATGTCAATGGCTTTCCCAACAGATAACAGCGATCAATTACCCAGGCTCAATCCAGCAGAAATCGAACAGTATCTTGCCAGTGGCATATTTCATGGCATAGGCAAGAAGACAGCCGCTTTGCTGGCGGCATATTTTGGCTCTGATACCCTGGAGGTTCTGGAGTTCTCACCCCAACGACTTAAACTTATTCCTGGGTTATACCCATATCGGATTGATGCCATTCTCTCGGCTTGGGAGAAAAGCAAGAGCAACCCAGTCCGAGGGACTCAAGCTTGGTTGCTGGGGATGGGGATATCTTTGGGGTTAACCCTGAAACTGACGGACTACTATGATCAGCGTACAGCATCTGTCCTCAACACCAACCCTTATCAGATTATTAATGATCTTGACGGCATTGGATTTAAGATAGCTGACAGTTTAGCGCTCAAGTTGGGAATGCTTCCTGATAGTCCTCTGCGCTATGAACAAGGGATTCTTCAAACCTTACAAGATGCCAGAAATCAGGGACATTGTTTCCTCCCCAGCTCCGAACTTATTGAAGCAGCACTGGGGTTATTGAGTTGTCCCGGACATACACCAAATCCCCAGTTACTTAATCAGGTATTAGAGAATGCGCTCACCCAAAAAATTGTAGTTGAGGGACGGTTATCCGAGTCACTCTACTTAAAACCAATTTATCGGGCTGAGGTTAATGTTGCCCAATTGATTCTTTATTTTGCCTCTCGCAGGCAACTGTCTATTGAGCCGTTAGAGGAGTGGTTACAAGAACTAGAAGCAGAAGCATGGCGGGAGTCTGATGTGCTGGCTCCAGAACAGCGACAGGCACTGTTAAAGTCTTATGCCCAGCCAATTAGCATTATTACGGGGGGTGCTGGGCGAGGGAAAACGCATATTTTGAAGTATTTGATCGATTGGCTGACTCAGTGTAGATTCAAGGTGGCTTTAGCGGCACCTACGGGAAAGGCAGCAACCCGCATGAAGAACGCCACCGGGTTAGATGCCCAAACCATTCATCGTCTCCTTCAGTGGCGAGGGTACGGTCAAAAGTTTGAGTTTAATCAGGAAAACCCTTTGCAGATTGATTGGTTAATTATTGACGAATTTAGTATGGTCGATATTTTCCTGTTTAATTCCCTTTTAAAAGCCTTAGAACCCCAGACGAGAATCGTGTTGGTTGGGGATCATAATCAGCTTCCCAGTGTAGGCGCGGGAATGGTGCTGCGCGACTTACTGATATCTGAGGTTGTACCCTGTTCTCGCCTGAACAAAATTTACCGCCAACGGCAAGAAAGTCCAATTATCTATGCCGCAGAAGATGTCATTCGTGGCGTGGTTCCTCAGTTGGAACAGTTTCACTCTCCTCAGCAATGGCAACAGGTTTCCGATTGCGCCCTGCTGTGTCGCCACACCCCGGAAGCAATTGCCGATACCATTGTCGAACTCGTGGCACAGATGCAGCGTGATCAGGTTGACTTAAAAAATCAGGTAATGGTTCTTGCTCCCCAAAAGAAAGGAGTGGTTGGGGTTCAAGCCTTAAATAAACGATTACAGCCTCTATTTAACCCAAAACAACCGGAACAGCCAGAAGTGGAAACGGGGGAGGTGGTGTATCGAGTTGGCGATCGCGTGATTCAATTGAAGAATCGATATGATACAATCCCGGCGGTGATGAATGGCGAGGGGGGTTGGGTAATTGAGGTTCATCCTAAATCCCAGCCAGAACGGGTTAAGGTGGCATTTGAAGGCGGCGCGGTTGTTGATTATGTCCCCGGCATTTTTGAGCAGATTATGCATTCGTTTTGCCTAACTTGCCATAAGGCTCAAGGTAGTGAATTTCAGTATGTAATTATGCCTCTGTCGCCTTCAAACCACCGGATGCTTTCTCGTCAACTTCTCTACACCACGATGACTCGTACCAGCTACGGTGGATTTATCGCTGTTGGTAGACCAGAAACGTTAAGGTATGCTGTTAGTATCGATAGACCAATGCGTCGATATACTCAGTTGCCTTTATTATTATCTGAGTCTGATCAAAGCTTAATCGATGCACTGAATCAGGTGAGAACTACCCAGTCCCCAGCATCGCCAAATCAACAATTTGTTAGCGTGGCGATGCGACTCCGTGAACTCAACATTGATGCTACCAAAGGGCAAAAGACTTCGATTGGATCGTTGGCGCTCCAGCTTTATCAATCCCACTATGGTCGCCGTCCCTCCAAGCGTCCAGAAGTGATAGAATCTGGACAAAAGTTTAAAACCTATCATTATGAAAATGAAGCGATTGAACTGCTGGATCGGGCAATTAGGACTATTATAGAAGGCGATCGTCATTAACTGTAGTTGCACCATTGAGTTGTTGACATGGGTAGCGAGCAAGATGCAAAGCCTGCGGCATGGCTTCGCTTAACGCATTACAACGATTTTACAGTTGTTGTCATTAAGGTTTTAAATTGAAAAACCCAGTTTTAGACCAAGGACAACGTGAACAACGAGCAGGATCATGATTGTACTACCCAAATAAGCATGAGCAGTACGAAACGATTCCTTCTTATCACCCCCAAAACCGAAAGTCATCACCGCGTTAATTCCTAACAAAATGACGGCAGAAGAACCTGTCCAAAAATGCGGACTTTCAAAAATAGGTTTATGCTGCATAACCAGGGAAAGAACGCCTCCGGTATACCCCAGCGCAATAAACAGGTACATCAACGGTGCAAGCTGACGGTGAGACGCACGACTTTTCGCCGCCACTTCCCCATCCTTCGTCAACCGACTACGCCATCCCATATACGCGACAAAACTACCGAGAACAAATATCACGATTCCCATCATGACAGGATGTCCCCAGTGAACAATCGGTTCAGGAACGCCTAACGTGCGAAACCACGCCGCGATAGGTTCTAGGACTTGACTCAGTTGTTCTCCCATCGGTTTAAATTTATCTTTCTTTACATCTATCTATTTTGACACGTTTTGCACTTTCAGCAAGTTAAATGATTGGCATAAAACCTGGGACAAAGGACAAATGACAAAGGACAAATGACAAAGGACAAATCACTAATCAGATAATCAGCCAAACCGCCAATCCCCAGAAGGGAACATATCGCAGCCAGCGCCCCCTTTTATCAGAGGGAACGACGGCGGTTAAGAGTACACCCTGGAAAATGGAAAACAGCACCAAATCAACACAAAATGCGATAGTCACCCGGTTATTCATTAGCAGTTCTCTAAAATAGTGCGTCCTCTGTGCTAAATCTCCAAACTCCGGTCTTCCCACAAAACCCCATACAATAGCTAGAGTACCTACAATCAGCCCAATCCATCCGAACAGACGAGCTAGCCAGCTTTTTTCAGGTTCATCCTTTTCTTGAAGAGAAGGAACGGTATAACGCAATGCCATATAAGGCGTAAGAATAACATTCGTCAGGAACATTGCCACACTCCACATCAAAACCTTAGGTAAATGGCGTCCCCTTTTATCCATTAACAGTAAGGGTAGGAACATAAATATCCAGGCTTCGGCAAAGTTAAACAGTGCTTCTAGGGTAGGGTGAACCGTGGGTGACTCTATTGTATGAATACCCACTGCATTGAGAATCGGTAAGATCAAGAAGAAATTGAGCGACTCATCCAGAATTTCCTGTAAGGTTTCGGGTTGAATTGCCCAAATTGGTTCTCCGGGAAGCAGTTGATTGGGTGGAGAAAGCAAGAGGACATAAGTATAGACTATCGCCACCAGTGCCAACGCGATCGCAACCCATGGCTGAGGTTGTTCTGATTTAGCCATAGCAAGGGTTTCTGGCTGGCGTTTAAGCAGTCGTCGTACCAGAGGAGTAACCAATCGGATAATCCAGAATGCAACTTTACCGGGTTTAATTGGCGGTTCAACCACATCACGGGCGAAAATTAACTTACCCGTGGTTTCAGATAGGCGATAAAAGCTGACCCCTCGTCCATTGGGAAAGGGAATACCATCCAGTTCAACATGCCAAAGGACACCCGTGGAAGATGAATCTCCTGTCGTAATATCATCAATAACAAAGAGTAAGTCATCGGGTACACCTTGATAGGATTCTTCAAAAAGCTGCTGAACGGCGGCTTTCCCGCGAAAGGGTTGAGGAAAGTTAAGATCCTCATAGACGCACTCATCATCGATGCAGTCTATAGCGGCTGAAATATCCCTGCGGTTGATTGCCTGATACAGGGATTTAATCATCAAGTGAGCAGGTTTTGTCATATTGGCAGTTTGGAACTCTCATTAAAAATGTATCGTGAATGAGAGTGCAGGTGATAAAACGAGAGTCTGCAAAAAGCGTATACCATTAATCTGTGCTAGCGATTAAATGCCTGGACATAAATTCTGTCCGCTGTACTCATTAAATTTATACTAAGTAGGTTGGTGGAAATAAACTTAACTAGATTAAGTCATGTAAACAAGCCTCAAACCCTTACTGTTCCCTGTGACACACCGAGCGAAGTCGAGGTGTTCCCTGTTCCCTAATCTCAACCGTTAACTTTAATTGTGTCCACCTACTTATT
>CAKZMA010000039.1 GCA_937127375.1 uncultured Coleofasciculus sp.
GAGGCGATCGCGAGTGTAGGAACTGACAGCAAGAATGCGATCGGCGTGATGTAATGCAGTCTGTAAGGCTGGATGTTGAATATTCCAAGCTTCTACACCGTGAGCAACACTCCAGTAAGGAATACCCGTTAGTCGTTTGAGCCAGTAAGCAGCAACTGTAAAATTGAGATGAGAGGTGATGACTAAATTAGGGCGTTGCCAGATAGCACTTGCGATTAGTTGGGCAGCAAAGCCGGGAGTGCGTAGGGCTAGAGGCAACGCTCCGGAATAGTGAAAATTAGTATTAGTATTGTACAGAAGTGATACATCACTAGGACAGCGAGTGTCGTGTTTTAAGAAAACATCGTAATGAACCTTGGGGTAAGTTGTTTGCAGAGCTTTTAGCAAAAAGGCAGAATAAACTTGGATGCCTCCTTTAAACTCAAAAATATTCGGGAACCAAAGGTGTAGGCGAGTCGGATTAGCAAGGGCTGGCATTTTGAACAAAACATAGGATAACGTTTGCTGTTGGTGATGAACTACTGGCTGGGGTGAAGTACCCCCAGATGGACTAGGGCTTCTTTTAAACCTTGAGTTGTTTGGGTATAGCTATAATGAGTAACAATTTTCCGGCTTTCTTCTCCCCACATCTTTAATCGCTCTCTATCTGAAAAAGCTTCTTGTAGACAAGTAGCAAGTGCCGACACGTCACCGGCTGGAAAAATCAATCCGTTTCTGTAGGGTTGAATTAAATCGGAAGCGCAGCCTACATGAGTACTCGCGATCGCAGCGCGGGATATGCACATGGCTTCGTTAATCGCCAGCCCCCAGGTTTCCCAGGAACCGTGGCTAGGTAAAACCACTAGATCGGCAGCGGCGTAGGTGCGCGGCATCAGCGTCTGGTTTTGAAAGAAGGCGAAGTAAATGTGCGGATGTTCTGCGGCTTGTCGGTGCAGTTCACATTCTAGCGATCCCGCGCCGACAAACAGCAGCGATACTTGAGAAAGGTTTGCCTGTAAAAAGGCTTGGAGTAAATCTTGAGGACGCTTTTTTTCTTCAAATTTCCCAGCAAACAAAATAACCGAGTGGTTTTCAGGAATTCCTAATTCCTGCTGCCAAAGCTTGGCTTGGCGACTGGCTTCCTCCGCTTGAGAAAAGAAGCGATCATTATCTATGGCGTGAGGTGCAAAAAACAGGTTTTCCGGGGGAACGCCGTGGTAACGGAAGTAATGATAATTCGCTTGACCAACATAAAGACAGGCAGAAAAGCGTCGATAAATCAGGCTAATAAACTTGCGACGCAGCCATTGTTTAGCACCAGTAATTGGTAAAAGCCGATGGGAGTCACCCCGAAACAGCAACGGCGTTTGGCGGCAGTTCCAGCGCCCGATAAAATTATAAAGACTGGCGTAGTTATAATTCATCAAGAGAACGGTATCTGGATTATAAGCCCTGACTTGATTGAATAAGGATGGGTTTTGCAGTCCCCAGAAGTGGCTAGTACCGGGATGAGGACTGATATTGGGGACGAATTCATAGTCATATCCAGATAACAGCGGGATATCCCACTGTATTGCCTGCTTGAAACCTGCATCGACTTGCTGGGTGACGCCGAAGTTCCAGAGATAAAAAACTTTAAACGAAAAGTCAGCCACACTAGCAATGTGGCGAAACAAAGGAGCGTAGTATTGAATCGGATGAGACGTAATCACCGCCAGTTTTTTCATGACCATTCCTGATTCGAGTGATTCAGGCTTTTATTGTCCCGCTTGATATCTAGACAATCTTTAATTTTATAAGCTTTCATAAAAACAAAAGTAATTCCCCCTAAAACCATAGTGGCTTGAAAAAGCGCAGCGAAGTAGACTCCCGCACTCCATTCTGTTTGGAAAGCGCAACTCATCAACAGCACAGAAAAAAGGGAACGAGATGATATCAAGGATGTATGCAGACTCCAGGTTGTAGCTTTTCCATAAAATGCACCAAAAAAAATTGCTAATCCGGCGCAGCCTAAAAGACCGAAATTGGCATAAGATTCGGCTAGCAAGCCCCAGCCAATTGTGGTTGTAAACGTTGCCTCGCGAGTTTGCAGACCGTAATGAATGTTTAATAGATAAGTGCCTTCATGGCTGCGAATCTTATTAGGATTTAAAAAACGGGGAATGACTAACTGAGGCAAAATTGTGTAAGTTCTTCCCTGTAAATACGGCACAGTTCCGGGAGTTTTACTCTGAGCCAAGAGGAGCATATGAATTACACTACTTCTTTCTAGAAATGAAGCTCTTTCCTCCGATTGAGTACTTGCTCCTGATTGAGGACTCGCCTGATTTTTATAATATTCGAGTGAATAACCTACCCATTCAGCATACCAACCTGGATACTCCCAGGGTTGTACAAAGCGATTTTGGGAGCCAAACCAATATTTGGCTCGCATTTCTGCTTTACCGTAGTGCAGCAAAGACAAACAAATTACAACTATAATTATTGGTAATACGGGCATTCGCCGACTTCCCAAAATAAAAGCAACTGTCGCGATCAGGAAAATTGAAGCCGCCCCGACTAAAAGTAGAGAAGCAGCACTTGTCATCATATATAATGCTAACAAAGCAAAGAATAGTCGATTCATTCGCTTTGAATATTTTCCGACACCAGCATTAAAAGATAATGTGAACACGGCTAAGACGTTAAGTCCTAGTATAGCGCTGCGAATTAAAGAAAATAGTCCTCCATCCAGAAAAAACCATCCCCCCAGTGAGTACATATTAAACAGCACACCAGCCGCAAGAACACTCAAGAAAAATTTATTGCCGCTTTGCTCATTAAAGGCTCGATAAGCTGGCGGCAAAGGCGGAGACGTTTTGACAAAATTCAACCAGATTAAGGTGGCTAATCCCAGAAAACCCGCTACGGTGACGCTGGCAAATAAATGCTCTTGTGGTGAGTAAAGTATAACTTTGGGATGGTTGCTGACTAAGGGAATAGCGTGAGTCCAAAGATAAGTCAGGGCGAAAAGTGGAAATATGGGTAATCCCAATGCTTTGCCGGAACACCACAAATAAGCAGGAACTAAGGCAGCGATCGCAATTAAAATGGCACCCGCAATACTAGCCAATGAGCGAGTTTGTAGCGTGTAAAGTTCAAAAACAAATAAAACCGTTACGATTATCCAAAATGCTTGGAGTAACTGTCGCCGTTGTTTGCGGACAACAATTGGATGATTGAGCAGCGATTTGAGAACTAGTGTGAGATGACTGGTCATGCTTTCTTCACACCCTCGTTCAACGTCAGACACCGATCAAAGATGGCACATTGCTGGCGGGTCATTTCGTGAGCTGTATAGGGTTGGAACTCTGACCAGTTGGTTTCAGGTTGATACCCTTTTGAGGTAGACAGCAGCCAATTGAGCTGAGGCGCGACATCTTTGAGCAAATCTTCTGGTCGAGCTTGTGAGTTGAAGGTGATTACTCGACCCGGATTACAGCGGCGCAAAATTTCTACCACGGAACTCTGTTGATGAAAAATGGCGAATATTGGTTTCCGAGCTAGAATGCAGGGGTAAATTTTAGAGGCGGTGTAGCCCGGATCGTCGGAACCGATGAGTAAAATGGCGTCGCTGTCGGTGAGAATCTGTAAAGCTTCAAAATAGGGAACGCGATGGGGATATTCTTCTAATAAGTCAGCAACTCCTAGGTCTTCGGCAATTGGCTCTATAGTTTTAACCGCACGATTTCCTGGTGCATAACTGGTGCCGACAAAGTGTAGTTTGACACCATCCCATTTTTCTGGATGTTGATGACGCTCGGACTGTATGCTGGAGAATAATGCTCGCACAGCCAAAGCCATATCACCGCCACCTCGACCGACATAAACCCAATGGCGTTTTCCATCGTTGGGGTCAAAGATTTTTTGCCGAACCTTGAGGGAGGGCAGCTGCTCGAAGTCTGTTTCAGGCGCACCAAAGGGCAGGACGGTAAACTGGTCTTGGCGCAACCAGGAATATCGCTCAAGTAAGGTTTTCGGGTATTTAGGAGACACACTAATGACATGGCTCACATGACGCAGGGTGTTAGGTTCGAGCCTTTGCGCCATGAATTGAGCAAAACCATATTTAAAGCGACCGCCTGGTGGTTTAGATGAGTTAGGCTGCTTGTGGTAGTTGCTCAACCAAGGGTCTTGGAAGTCAAGGACGTAAGGCACTCCGAAGTGGCTGCGCCATCGAGGACCGAGCGCCATTGTGGTAAAAGCAGTGGTTGAGAAATAGGCTAAATCGAAGTTTTCTCTGGCGAGGATGCGATCGCCTGTTCTGAGCAGGTGGAAAAAACACCGCAGGCTCAGGCTGCTCATACCGATGCGTTTAGTGTATTTTACAGGCAATGCTCCTGTGCAGGTGACTGGGATGTGGCTGGGGACTGTCTGTTTTAGTAGGGGGTCACGCACGCCCTCAACGCATTCAGGTCGCACAGTGAGAATGTGAGGTTCCCAGCCGAATTCTTCAAAGTAGGGCAAAGACATCCGCACCCGTTGATGGTCGGGGGCGTTAATCGGTGGGAAATGGGGGCTGACAATAAGGACTCGATGCGTCACGACTTGATATCCTTGCCGATGAAGACCACTGCTGTAACATGACTCGACTCATTCCGGTAAAAACAGTCCATTCGTATGAGCAGGTAATTGAGAGGAAGTGTAGAGTTGACCCTTAGGATCGAATAGATTGCAGTGATATTTAAATGCACTCAGGTAATCTCGAACTCGTTGACCGTTTTCCCCTGATAATTCTGCATAGATGGCTCGGATGCGCTGCTGTTTTAACAATTCTTCTGCCCCTTGTAGAGCGGGAATTTCGTAGCCTTCTACGTCTAACTTCCACAAATCAACGGTTTCAATGGAACGGATAGCTAACTCGTCTGCCAAGCGCACAATCTGGATTGTTTCTCCTTCAGTCTCAGAGATTTGATTCCAAGCACCATGACCATAATTGGCTCCGATGTTTTGCAGGCGCAGTCGAGTGGGTGCAGCACCGAGACCAAATCTGAGGAGTTCTACGGGTAGATTGGGATAGGTGACTAGGCATTCCTCTAGCCAGTCGCCTGCTTCTTTACCCGGTTCAAAGGCTAATAATTTGCCTTGGGGTATCCACTGAGCCAAATACATCAGCATTTGACCGATGTTTGCCCCGGAATCGACAATGATGCCATTGGGGGTAAGGAATTTCTTTGCCCAGTTGAGGAAGTTAGCGCCCTCATATTTGCCGTACACAATCCAGCGGTGAGTCCGATTGGTCAAGTCGAGTTTCCAGGGGAGACCCGATCCGGTTTTCACCCAGCAGATGCCTCTATGAGCGATCGCACTGCCAAACAATCGCTCGCAAATGCCCAGTTTGTGGGGGAAGTCAATGGGTTGTAACCAGGTTAGGGGTAATGGCAGGGAGCAATGGCGTGGCGTGTCGTTAGAAGCATTTACCATAGTTAGGTTGGAGGATAACAAGGTCTGTCTTGTCTGTAGGCTGGTTATTCATACAAGTCAGGGCTAAATCAATCAGGACTCCCTTATCGCTCGTTGAGATTTATTGCACCAGATGGCTGGACTTTTTGTTTGTGAGATTGGCAGGAATCAGACTGAGGTACAGTTGCTCGTACTTATCCACAATCACTGAGGCACAAAAGCAATCTTCGGCGCGTTGGCGGCAGTTACGGCGATCGATTTGAGGTAAGTTTTGGATGGCAGTGCAGGCTTCCTCAATACTGCTGACAAGATAGCCGTCAATACCAGGGCGGACAATTTCGGGTAAGGCGCCTAAAGGACAAGAAATGACTGGCGTACCGCAGGCGAGGGCTTCGGCAAAGACGATGCCAAAGGGTTCTTCCCATTCAATCGGTACAATCATGGCGACAGCTTGACCCAGTAGGACGTTTTTCTGGGTATCGTTAACAGATCCGACGTACTCAATCCCGTTTTTGCCTAAGTGGGGGACGATTTGGTCTTGCCAGTAGCGTCCGGCTTCTCCGCTTGTACCGTGGTTGCCAGCAATTAGCAGGCGGCGTCCAGTTTTTCGGGCAGCAGCAATGGCATTATGCGCTCCTTTAATTTGTTCTACCCGACTCAGGAACACTAAGGGAGCATCGGGGGCAACGGTGGGCTCAAAGGTGTATTTTTCTAGTTCTACGCAATTGTGGATGGGATGCCAAATGCCACCAGAGGCTCGACCTTGGCGACAAATATGGTCGCTGCATCCAGTCAAGGTAAGGGAACCATTGGCGAGTTTTACGCCCCAACTGGTAGTGCGATGGCTAGGGCGGCGTTGGTAGGACATTACCTTGGGCAGGGGAGAACGCAAAAGTGGCAGGAGATAGAGGATGCGGGAAAAACTATGTACTAGGTCAGGTTGAAATTGCCGGACGGCTGACCATAAAGCTGCCGTGTTTTGTAAGGCATCGAATTTGTCTTGGGACTTGAGACCGAGCCAAGGGAAGTGTTGATGTGCTGGTGAGGTTGAATCTCGGTGGGCGACCAGTCCGACTGTATGACCGCGAGTTTGCAGCCTGGTGACTAAAAGATCGATGATGCGCTCTATGCCTCCATAAAGTTGCGGGGGGACTGGGAGTTCGGGGTCGGCTGTGAGTAAGATACGCATATCAGGCACTCCAGCGTTTGTCAGCTCGAAGAGGACTATGGCGTGGTACAAAGATAAAGTCTGCTTGCCACAGAGCTTTGTCTAAAGGACGGCGAGTGAGACCACAGATATCATAAGCGACCCAATCACGCTCATCCAGCCATGGGATCATTTCCGCAAGCAGAGGGACATTTTGATGGATATCCAGTAAATTTACTTCTGCCAGGATTACCTGTATTTTTGGCAGAGATTTCTCAGCTCCCTTAAGTATTTCCCATTCATAACCTTGAACATCCAGCTTGAGGAACTCGGGAGAGCGATCGCTAAAATGTTCTCGGACGATTTGATCTACAGTCCTCATCGGGTGATAGCTGACTAGAAAATCTTGGGGAATTTGTTCGACAAGAACAGAAGA
This sequence comes from uncultured Coleofasciculus sp., assembly GCA_937127375.1. GTDB lineage: Bacteria > Cyanobacteriota > Cyanobacteriia > Cyanobacteriales > Coleofasciculaceae > Coleofasciculus. The sequence goes on from CAKZMA010000039.1 coordinate 7,005, forward strand.
GGCCGTTTCAGCTTGGTGAATTGGTACGTTATCTCGTTTTTCAGCTCCAAGTAAACCAGGAAATACTTGTATTGAACAATAGCGAGAAGATAGTTGCTTGAGTTGCTCAACCCGATGCTCTAGTGCTTCAAAACAGCTCACTTTAGCGTTAGGCCAAACTTGAAGGCAACTCAAAGCGAAATCACCCTTATAAGCGCCAACATCAAAAATTTGCGTCGGCTGAAACCCGGCGTTGGAAAGACGTTCTAATGCCAAGGAAATGTCTGGCACATCGAGTTTTCGGACAAGGTATTGGCGAACTTTAGCTTTGATTGACATGAATTTACTGCTGTCTAGTTGCTGTAGAGAACAAATACTGTATTAGGGAATGTTGAATTGAGCATATAATCACAGATATTAAATCGGCTAAATGAAAATTGAAGTGAATTCATCACGGATTTACTTTATTTAGTCAGATAAGCCATGATTTCGTCAGACTCATATAAGCTATTTTTACCAATTGGCTGGAGTTGGTAGCCCAAGGAGGTCAGAAACAGACAACACTGCTGGTGTACATCACGCCCATGAGTGGCTAAGAAAATGGTTGGGTGGGCATTTTTTAGCAGGGATTTTGCCCCAGATAAAACCTGCATTTCTGCCCCTTCAACGTCAATTTTGATGTAATTTGGACTGGGAATTTCTCCTGTATTAATCAATTCATCCAAACTAACGGTTTTGACTTGAAGTTTACCTTGCGATGAGATATGACCCTGAAAGCTGCTTGCATTATCTTCAAAATAAGCCACACCCATCCTATCCGAAGCTGCTGCTTCAATAACGGTCACGTTTGTTATTTTATTAATCCTTAGATGTTCTTTTAGATATACGAAGTTAGCTGGCAAAGGCTCGAAGGCAAAAACTTTTCCTCGGCAGCCAACCAGCACTGAGGCTAAGAGGGTGTAGAAGCCAACATGCGCTCCTAAATCGAAGACTATACTTCCTTCAGTAATTGTCTTTTCTAGGAAAAGCCGCTTGTCTAACTCATAACTACCGAGCCAGCAACCGTGTTGACTTGAGCCTACTATCCACTGCTTGCCCCTAAGTTTGCCCTGTAAAATTGGCATGATCATTTTACGGGGAATTAAGATAAGTGGAAAACGTAAGAGTTTACCGAGAAGGGTTGTATTGGAAATACCGGAAAAATTCATTGCTAATTTATTTAAGCGATTCAAAATTTGCAATTAAATTGATTTGCATTTTTACCTATAAACAAACCATATTGTCTAGGGCAATTTCAATGGATTTTATGAGAGATTTTACTTGCTTTTCCCAACATAATTTTTTCTTGGCTAATTTTAAAGAATTCGCTTTTGTAGTATTCAATTTTTCAGGAGTACATAGTAAGTCTTTCAAGGCTTGAGCAAGTGCAACAGGATTTTGACTTGGAATTAATCGACCGATCGCAGGCTGTTGGGAAAGTATCTCTTGCTGACCAGCAGTGTCAGTGGCAATTACTGCTAGACCTGCTTGCAGGTACTGAAA
>CAKZMA010000040.1 GCA_937127375.1 uncultured Coleofasciculus sp.
GGAAGGGGGAGCATCAAAGCCCCTCCAAATAAAAAATATATTCCGCTTCCCTCTCCTTGTAGGAGAGGGCTAGGGAGAGGTTCGGGGAGGGGGAAAGGGGAGGGGTCTGACCCCTCAGTTAATGACCAGCAGTATCCTTGATGGGAGAAGGGGTTAGGGGATGAGGGTGAAATACTTGCCAGTTGTGCTTTTCACCTGAACTTGACACCAATGGGTAATGCTGTGTCCCTACAGCTCAAACCACTGGATTGGGTAATGGAGGATTGTTCTTTAATGACTCGACCAACCAATACGTTATCATTTCTCCTTTTCCTTTAACGGCAATTTTTCCCCGTTGTTCAAAACGATATTGCTCTTTTAAACAGGTATAGGTGGCTTCGGTGACTTGAATTTTACCGGGTAAACTTGATGATTCCATGCGAGAGGCAACATTAACCGCATCTCCCCATAAATCATAGATAAATTTCTTGGTTCCTATCACACCTGCGACAACTGAACCCGTGTTTACACCAATGCGGATTTGTAGCTGTTCACCATAGCTTTCTTGAAAATCGGCGATCGCGTCTCGCATATCTAGCGCCATTTGCGCCACGGCTTGAGCATTATTGGCTTTATAGACGGGTAATCCACCCACAACCATATACGCATCGCCAATGGTTTTGATTTTTTCTAACCCATGTTGCTCAGTTAATTGATCAAAAATTGAGAAAATTTCATTGAGTAAGTCAACCATTTCCGTAGGTTTTATCTTTGCCGATAATGGGGTAAAACCGACAATATCTGCAAACAAAATCGTCACATCAGCGAATTGTTCGGCAATCGCCGTTTTCTCTTTTTTCAGGCGTTCAACAATCGGAGCGGGTAAAATATTCAGTAATAATTCTTCAGAACGTTCTTGAGTTTTTTTCAGGGCAATATCGGTGATTTGCCGCTCTAATTCAGCTCCGGCTCTAGCGGCAAATATTTTTAAGACTAATTCCCGGGTTTCATCATTGAGCATGGGTTGAGTGTCTAGGACAGCAATATGACCAATGACATTCCCTATGGAATCAGTTAAGGGAATTCCGGCATAGCTTTCGGCTTTTAAGTCCACTAAATCTTGATCATCAGGAAAACTCGCGATAATATTGTCAGAATAGCAATAATATTTGTTATTTTGAATCACTTCCTGACAGGGTGTTCCCAGCAAATCATATTCAATATTTTTGACAAATTTCTCGTCCAGCCAAAAGGCTAATGTCCGGACTCGTTTTTGTTTAAAATCTAGACATTCGGTAACAAACGCATAACGAACTGACAAAATTTCGGCAAGTTGGCGCACACAAGCGTTGAAAAACTCGCGCCCTGTTTTGGTGGCAGTTCCTTCAACAATTAATTGTAAGGCTTCTTCGCGGCGTTTGCGATCGCTAATATCTCGCATCACCACTATAACGCTATCCTGGGATAGAGGTGAAATCTTGCTAGAGAAGTCTATCTTACCGTTTTCTAACTGGAGACTATATTCAACTTCAATCGTTTCCTGGCGTTCTAATACCTTTTGAATCGTACTGTATACTAAATCGGCTTGGGGTTGGGGTAAACTTTCATGGAGTGTCTTGCCTACGGCGAGTTGGGGAGATTGAGAGACCAACTCATGGTTGGGTGTGGCGATTTTGAGATAGCGCCCCTGGGAATCCAAAACTAACACCAGTTCAGTCATGGCGTGGAATAAGGCGCGAAGTTCTGCTTCTGATGTGGTTAAAGCCGTTTTAGTTTTTTGCAGTACGTCTACGGTTTTTCCGAGTTTTTTATTGCGATGTTCGAGTTCACTTTGCAGGCGTTTAAGGTTTAATTGGGTTTGGATTCTGGCTAAAACCTCTTCAAATTGAAAGGGTTTGGTGATATAATCAACACCGCCATATTGAAAGGCTTTAACCTTTGTCTCAGTATCCGAAAACGCACTCAGGAAAATAATCGGGATAGAACTTGTTTTCGGATCAGCTTTGAGTTGTTCACAGACTTCATAGCCACCTAATCCGGGCATATTAATATCTAGGAGGATTAAGTCTGGGGGAAGCAGCCGAGCGGCATTTAATGCCATTTCACCATTAATGGCTTTGCGGATTTGATAGTTGTAGTCTGATAAAAAATCTGATAAAAATTTAATATTGTGGGGTTGGTCGTCAACAATGAGAATATCGGCGATGAATTTGTTGTCATTGGTCATTTGTCAAAACACTGATTTCACGGATTTATTGGAGAGATTTGGGTGGGGAAGTGAAAGGTTAGTGACACTGATTTCACGGATTTATTGGAGAGATAGTCAAGTTTATCAGTTGATCAAATTGATAGGTTTCTACTAACTCAATTAGCGCCTCAATGAGTTGAGATTGTTCCTCAGGAATTTGATCAATTAGGCTTAAACATAGGGCATCGTTACAGGAACTCGCCGCGTAGTGAAGTTGCTCAATCCATTCGGATGACATGATCGTGAGATCATTGGCATTTAGAGTATAATCCGATGGAGATACGCTGGCATCGGTAGCATCAGAAACCGTTTCGGCTGTTGTGTTCTTGGAATACTCCACCCCTAAATATTGACTGGCAATTTCTAGAATTTCCTCCCGCTGAAACGGCTTGCTAATAAACGCATCACATCCGGCGGTTAAACATTCCTCTCGCTTATGGGCAAACGCACTGGCGGTAATCGCAATAATCGGCGGAATCGTGGCAAAATTCGACTGTTTAATCTGTCGAGTGGCTTGATAACCATCCATAATCGGCATATACATATCCATGAAAATCAGTTCAGGTTGCCATTGTTGCCAAAGCGCGATCGCGGCTTGTCCATTCTCTGCTGATTTCACCTGAAAACCCACTTCTTTTAACAGCGTTACCAATAGCTGGCGGTTTACCAGATGATCTTCAACCACTAAAATTCGATAGGCGGGTTGTCCGGGGGCTAATCCCGTCACCTCCTTGAAATCAGAGGCTGGAGTATCGGGGATATATTCGGTTAATTCTACCTGAATTTGGAATTGAAAACAACTTCCTTGCCCCAATTCACTGGTGACGGTAATTTCACCGCCCATCAATTGCACAAATTTCTGAGAAATCTTTAATCCTAACCCGGTTCCTTCGTGGGTATTTTGCCCAAGTTTGGTCTGCTTAAAGGCTTGAAATAACTCATCCCTGTCTTCTTTAGCAATTCCGGGTCCGGTGTCAGCTACTTCAAATCCCAGGTTCACGGTTTTACCCTGACTAACCCTCGATACTTCTAGGGTAACTTGACCGTTTTCGGTGAATTTAATCGCATTACTCAGCAAGTTAATTAAGACTTGACGCAGTTTATGTTCATCGGTTCTAATCCATTGGGGAACGGTGTCGTCTCGCTGAACCCTTAAGCGTAATCCTTTGGACTTTGCCTTGAGTTGGAACATGGATTCCAGACGGCGCAAGAGTTGATGTAAATTACAGTCAGTTTCCGCTAAGGTTATCCGCCCCGCTTCAATTTTTGACATCTCTAAAACATCATTAATCAACTCCAGTAAATGTTCACCACTGTGATTAATGATTTCCATGTACCCTTGATGCTGGGCGGGTAAGGATTGATCGCGCTGCATGAGTTGCGTAAATCCTAAAATTGCATTCATGGGCGTGCGGAGTTCGTGACTCATATTGGATAAAAACTCACTTTTTGCCCGATTTGCTGCATCTGCTGCTTCTTTTGCCTGTTGAAGTTCGATGGCTTGGTTTTGGGTTTGGGCAAAGAGTTCAGCCTGTTGAACCGCGACGCCAAGCTGATTGCCAATTTGGGTAACAATTTGTACCTCTGCGGGTTGCCATTGTCGAGGATTACTGTTTTGATAAATGCCTAAGAGTCCCCATAGTTGCTGACCACAAAAAATGGGAGTAATGATATAGGCTTGGGCTTGCATTCCTTTGAGCAAGTTGAGATAACACTCGGAAAAGTTAGCTTGTTCAACATCAAAGACGCAGCAATAGGTGTTCTTTTGTCGATAGATTCCACCCTGTCGTTCTTGCAGATACGTGTCTTGAACCAATCCATCTGCACCGATTAATTGAGTGGCAAAACAGTGGGAATTAACCGTTGTGGTTTGGGCAAAGGTAGAGGAGTTTTTAGGGTCAAGAAGTAAAGCCTGCCAACCGGAGGCAACGGATTCGGCAACGATTTCCCCACTCCAATCCGGGTTAAACTCATAAATCAGAACGCGATCGCAGTCAATAGCTTGTTGTAATTCAGCCGTTGTCGCCTTAAAGATGGTGTCTAAATCTAAGCTTTGGCGCATTTGCTGGATGACGCGGTTAATTGCTTTTTCCCGCTGCGCCATCAATTTGATCGCGGCTTCGGCAGCAATTCGTTCTTGAATTTCAGTTTCTAAGGTGGCATTGGTTGCCACTAATTCTGCGGTGCGTTCCTCAACCCGAAATTCTAAGGCTTCGTAGGCGCGATGTTTTTCGTCTTCTGCCCATTTCCGTTGCAATTCTGTGGCGGCGCGGGCGGCAAATACGTTCATCATCGCTTGATCTAAATTGGTGATGCACAAAGGTTTGACATCACAAATACCCAGCATCCCAATTATTTGTTGATGTTCGTCGAGTAAAGGAATCCCCACGCAATGTTCGGTATCCTTTGTATCGGGAAAAAGTTGCTGCCAATTGTCAGCTTCGTTACCACTCTGTTGGGTTTGGGGAATGATTTGACAGGAGGTAGACTGGAACTGGGACACCTGACAGGATGTGATGCAACAACCAGCAAGGCTACGCCATCCCGGTTCGCGATCGCGGATTTTCTCAGCGACGACGACAGCCGGAACATGTAAGGATTTTGCCAGATTCTGCACCAAGGCGGCAAAAAAGTCTTCTCCCGTTACCGACGCTGTACCCGCAACAATGGCGCGTAAAGTTTCCTCGGTTTGGCGTCGTTGTACCACTTGCTGCTGTAATTCCCGGTTAATCGCTTCCAATTGTTCCGGGGTGCGTAGGGCGAGGAATTGGGGCAGTAAATCGATTAATCGTAGCGCTGTATAACAAGATATCAGGGCGGTTAAAGCGCGTTCAATTCCGGATATCCAGTAATCCGCGTGCCAAAGAGTCCAAATATCAAACAGATGTCCGACACCACAGAAAATAATAAACGCCCCGAATAACACAAAGACTCTAGAGAAGGGAATATCCTGGCGTTGGCGGACAAAGTAAATCAGCATTGCCGGAATCGAGAAATACGCGATCGCAATCAGTGCATCACTGACAACATGCAATCCCACCAGGGGAGTTTGCCACAGGTAACA
>CAKZMA010000041.1 GCA_937127375.1 uncultured Coleofasciculus sp.
GGTAATGGAACCCCCAGTGAGACTCCCCAACAGCAGGCTTCAAACCAGGAAGAATCATCAACATCGTCAGAAACGGATAATGTTAGCGATCGCGTGGATCAACTTGAAGCTGCTTTTACCCAAGAATTCCAAACCTATCTCCAACAACAATTTGTAACCAAACGGCTAAATCTACAAGATATCACGGAACGGACTCGCGACATCGAACAAGTCACCGGCTTAAAAACTGCTGTGATTTATGTCAGCTTTGTCCCTCAACCCTTGAACTCAGAAGCTAATGCTTGTCAAACAGAGTCTGCACCAGCCGTGGATACCCGATTTGGTCATACCTCCTCAGCATCAAGCAATTGCTCACCGGAGGACAATCAACAGCTAGAATTGGTACTGATTACTGCCGATGGTGAAGCCATTCAACGTCGAGTTCCTAATGCGATTCGGGCTAAGGTTTTAGCAGAAACTCAAAAGTTTCAGCGGACACTCAGCGATCGTCGTAACCTCGGATCGACGAACTACCTGGATTCATCTCAGCAACTCTACCAATGGTTAATCGAACCCTTAGCGGACGATTTAGAAGCACGCCAAATCCAAGGATTAATGTTTGCCATGGATTCTGGGTTGCGATCGCTCCCCATCGCCGCCCTTCACGATGGAGACAACTTCTTAATCGAGAACTATAGTGTCAACTTGATTCCCAGCTTCAGCTTAATCCAAGCTCGCAATCCCGACATTCGATCGCGTCAAGTTCTGGCTATGGGGGCGTCGAAATTCTCAGATTTACAACCCTTACCCTTTGTGCCGATAGAACTATCCACAATTACAGAGTATCTGTGGAAAGGCAAATCATTCCTCAACGAGAATTTCACCTTCCAAAATCTGCAAGAACAAATCAACCAGAACGAGTTTGGTATCATCCATTTAGCCACTCACGCCGAATTTAAGCCAGGGAATCCTAGCAATTCCTACATTCAACTATGGAATCGCAAACTCCGGCTGGATGAACTCAAGGAATTAGGCTTATCCGATTCAGCCGTGGATTTATTAGTCCTCAGTGCTTGCCGAACCGCCCTAGGCAATGAAGACTCTGAACTCGGTTTTGCTGGCTCAGCCTTACAAGCGGGGGTTGATTCTACCCTAGCTACCCTCTGGTACGTCAGCGATGAAGGGGCTTTAGGAATCACGACTGAATTCTATCGTCAATTAAGGCAAGTTCCGATTAAAAGTGAGGCATTACGCCGAGCGCAACTTGCTATGATTCGAGGCGAAGTTAGTATTGCCAATGGTCAATTAAATTATGGAGATAAGAGCATAACTTTACCTCCAGAAATAGCGGAACGCGCCAAGACCAAAAATCTCAACTTCTCTCATCCGTACTACTGGGCACCCTTTACCTTAATTGGTAATCCTCAGTAGACAACTGGGGAATAAAGTTGATTGAAAGACTTCATCAGGTTTGCCCCAAGTCGTCTCGTCTTTAAGGTCAAATCTGTCTCCATACCGTAGGGGCGGGTTTAGGGAATCAATTCAGATATCCACCAATAACGGCACAACAAAACCCGCCCTCCCCACCAATAATATCAATTCCGTTTAAATGCTCATCCTTGCAGTACGACAGTACAATGGTTTGAGGATATTTTGACAATGACTACCTAAACGGAAGTGATATAACCCAACAACAAAACCCGCCCCTACATTAGGTTTTTGGTTAGGTGAAAGATTGGGTCAGGGCGGGTTTTGTAGAAAGGTGATTGGTGGCTCCATTAATTTTGTCCCTAAACCCGCCCCTACATTAGGTTTTATGTCCCGATATCATACGTTAATATTAACCTGAAACCCGATCAAAAAACACCAGATTCCCAACCGCGATCGCACTTTGTTTGTCCAAAGTCCAGAACAGTATTGACTCCGTAATTTTCTTTCTCTACCCTCTGCCTTCTTGCCTCCTGCCTTATTTCTGATGTTTCTCGTAAGCCTCAACAATCCGTTGAACCAGAGGATTACGAACCACATCTTGAGTGGAAAGCTCGCAAAACGCAATCCCATCAACTGGACGCAGAATTTTTTGTGCCACCCCTAATCCTGAATCTTGATTCGGCGGTAAATCGGTTTGGGTAACATCTCCAGTCACCACCATCCGCGAACCAAACCCCAAGCGAGTTAAGACCATTTTCATCTGGGCTGGGGTAGTATTTTGGGCTTCATCCACAATCACAAACGCATTATTCAGCGTTCGCCCGCGCATATAGGCTAACGGTGCTACTTCAATAATCCCCCGTTCCATTAAATTGGGAATTTTCTCCCCATCAATTAGTTCATATAACGCATCATAAAGCGGACGTAAAAACGGATTGACTTTCTGTTGTAAATCTCCCGGCAAAAATCCTAACTTTTCCCCCGCTTCTACAGCCGGTCGGGTTAAAATAAGGCGTTCATACTCATTTGCCAGTAATGCGCGGGTTGCCAATACCACCGCCAAAAAGGTTTTCCCGGTTCCCGCAGGTCCAATACAAAACGTCAAATCATTATTGAGAACCGCTTTAACATATTGGCGCTGGCGAAATGTTTTGGCGCGAATCACATCACCGCGACGGGTACGCGCCAGCACATCTTGATGTAAATCCTGGAGTTCATCCTCACGGTGAGTATCCAAAGCATGAAACGCCGTGCGGATATCCGCTTCTTCAATCCGTCTACCCTCGAGCCAAAACGGTTTAAGCGATCGCACCACAGACGAGACGCGCTCAACTTGTTTTTGCGTGCCAGAAATGAGCAACTCCTGTCCCCGTAACACCAGATTCGCACCAGTGCGTTGAGAGAGTAACTTCAGATTACTCTCGCGATCGCCCGCCAGTACCATAGCACTCTGGACACTCGGTAATTCAATTATTGTAGATACTTCACTCAAGGTTTATCATCAGTTATCAGTGAGCAGTTATCAAGTATTAGCAGGCAGGAAAACAAAGGACACAGGACAAATGACATAAGACAAATCAAGAACGGGGTTTCGAGTTAGGCTTAGGCAACGGCAAGCGTCGAGGCGAACCCTTCCTCCCCTGGTATCTACTCCCTGAAGGGCTTTCACGGCGGGATGTGCCACCCGACTCATCATAGATATCCAAATAGACCGATTCACCAGCAATCTTAGCCACCCCTTGGATAACGGTGCGAATTGCCTGAATATTACGACCACCTCGACCAAAGACTCGCCCCTTGTCCTCTCCGTCAAACGCCAGCCGAATCCAGACGCGATTATTAGCATGGGCGCGTTCGCAGTCTAAACTCAGCGACGTGGACGACTCTAAAAACGGCTCAACTAAAAATCGCACCAGACTCCCATAATCCGGGCTGGTTTTCTGCCCAGGTTCAGACACTGGCTTGTTGTTCAAGGACATTGGCTTTCTTGAGAATGCTGCGAACGGTATCCGTGGGCTGCGCTCCGTTTTTCAGCCACTTGGCAATAGCGGGAGCATTCAGCGTCGTTTGATCAGTTCTGGGATTGTAGAAACCCAACTCCTCTAAAGGACGCCCATCCCGACGGACACTACTCTCAATCGCCACAATGCGATAACTCACTTCACGCTTTTTGCCGAATCGTTTTAATCGAATTTTGACCATAGTTTCCAATAACTCACCTGTTTGATTTTACGCGATGATTAAGAATTTAGGGGAAATGGGGATGTGTCATTTGTCATTTGTCATT
>CAKZMA010000042.1 GCA_937127375.1 uncultured Coleofasciculus sp.
TGGGGAAGATGAGGAAGATGGGGAAGATGAGGAAGATGGGGAAGATGGGGAAGATGGGGAAGATGGGGGAGATGAGGGAGATTGTGTAGGGGCGGGTTTTACCACTAACGTTTCGTTTTCACCCTGATATCACTAAACCCGCCCCGACCTGACCGTTCAATTATCACAAATGACGAATGAAAAATGAAAAATGAAAAATGAAAAATAACTTATAACCAATTGCCAACTAAAATAAAGGGTGCCCAGTAGTAGGGATGCTGGTATTGATTTTGCTGGAGTAGAAATAACTGAGCTTGACGCAAGGCTTCAGCGCGATTAGTATCAGGCTGAGTTAAATTATTGTACAGTTGAATCATCGCCTGAGCCGTTGATTTATCTTTGACTGACCATAACGTGCCAATGGTACTGCGGGTTCCAGATCGCACCGCTAATCCCGCTAATCCTAACGCCGCTCGTTGATCACCATTTGCGGTTTGACACGCACTGAGAACCAGGAGTTCAATCGGGGGAGAATTGTCTTGGTTTTTACCTTTGAGGAGTTGAGAAAGGGTATTGGCATTAAACCGTTTATCCCAGGTGAGGATAAAGGTATCTTCCAGATTTGAACTAAATTGACCATGGGTAGCCAGGTGAACCACACTCACCGGAACTGTGTTAATTTTGTTCTCTAAGGCGGTGCTGGTAAAGGCTTGATTTAATAGAACATTGGATGGAATATTTGTACTAACTTGTTCAATTTCATCTTCGACAGCCGGTAACGCCGAAAACCCTAGACGTGGTTCACTTAATCCGCCAGTCAGGGAACGCAGTTGCAGTTGAGTTAGCGATCGCGGCTCTAGTAATTGTAACCCTGGCGTTAAGGCAATGCTATACTTCTCGATTAAATACTGTTGACCATCATGGAGTGCAGCCATTGGCACATTCCGCAACACACCATCTAGAACAAAGACTAAGGTTTTGATATCCTGTTGGTTAAACTGAGTCTCTACAGGTCGAATTAACCAATTATAAATGGTTTGAGAAATCGTCAGGCGTTTGCGGTTCGAGTAGGCAATATTCATTGACTGTCGCAGTTGATTCACCGTCTCTTCAATCTCAGCTTGAGGTAACGCTGTGCTATAGGTTTCTAAAGGCTGTCCAGGTAAGGAAAGAATCACCGCGATTCGGTCTGGTAAAATAATCGGATAAATCACCGCCGTTTGGGTATCGCTATCCTCAATAACTGTATCAATTTGCTCGGATTTAGCATCTAAGCAGGAGGTGCGAAAGTAGTTCTCTAGTTCGGCTAACTGGAGAGATTCAATCACATTACGCGCCCGGTTTAGGTTATCCGGTGAGGGACGTTCTAACAATAAACGGACTAAATTCCGGTAGATGGGTTCAATTTGTTCTTGAAACGAAAACTGCACATCGGGGTTCATCGCCACTAAATCTCCCCGAATCGATTGTAGCAGTTCAAAGGCGTCTTGATTGGCAGTAATCGCGGCGTTTAGATCTCCAGTTTGCTGATAAAGTTGGGTCAGTTGCCATTGCCATTGATAGGAAATATCTCTGGCGTTAATGGTTTGGGAAAAAAGCAGAGCTTTTTGGATTAAGCGTTCAGATTCTAACCATTGCTGGTTGATTTTATAGAGTTTTCCTAGGGTTCCTAGGGCTAAGGATTCAGCGCGGATATCGTTTAAGGCTTTGGCTTGGGTAATGGTTTTGGCGAGGAGTTGAGCGATGTCTTCTGATGTGATAGATTCTGGAGAATATCCCGCTGAATTGTCTAGGAGTTCGATTAAACTTTCTGCCCAATTCACCTGAGCATAGATAGCATATCGACTGGAAGATAATTGGGAGAGATTGTGCTGAATTGGCGTAAATAAGGCTTGTGCTTGATTAAACTGCTGTTGACGAATCAGTAACTTAAATTGGTTGAGTTGGGCTTCGAGTTGGTTTAAGGGATTGGTTGCCGTTTTTGCCGCTTTATGGTAATAAGTAATAGCCGCATCCCTATCGCCTAACACTCGTGCCGTATTACCCAGATTCAAGAAAGCGGCGCTGATATTGGCGGGGGAATTGAGGGATTGGGCGATCGCTAAACTTTGCTTGAGGACGTTTTCAGCCTCGTCTAATTCCCCAATCGCTTGCCAAACCATCCCTAGGCTGCGTAATCCGGTGGCTTTAATTAGCGAATCTGGCTGTAGGGTGAGGGCTTGTTGTACCCGTTCTAAGACTTGTTGCGATCGCCTAAACATTCCCAAGCTTTGCAAGGCTTGCGCCTGATTGATTTGACACCCTAAGACACCGATAGCATCATCGGCTTGGGAATAGGCTGTCTCGGCGGCTTTCCAGGTTTGTAACGCGGCTTCCGATTGTCCGGTTGCCAATTGCAGACTGCCTTTGGTATTTAATACTTGTGCTAAGAGTGCAGGATCGGTGGGAGTAGGGAGGATAGTCAGACTTTCCTCAATCGATTCTTTTGCCTGTTCCCATTGTCCCAGATGTTGATAGGCGAGGGACAGATAATTTAAGCTGATTGCCTGGTTAATGCGATCGCCTGCTTGTTGGTAAACCTGTTCCGCCGCTTGCCACGCCAGCACTGCATCAGCAAAGCGTCCCCGATCATAGTCAATTTTACCTTGGCTTAATCGGCTTACTGGATCAAGGGATTGAGCCAAATAAGAATCCTGTGGTTGGTTTGGCTGGGGGAGAGTCGAGGCATTTCCCAGGGCGACAGGAGATGCGATTATCCCCACAACGGTTAACCAGGCTAATCCTAAAAATAGTAGTCGTTTCCTCGCACGTCTTCCCAACCATCCCATAGATCCCATCCTGAATTTAAGCGTCTCAATCAGAGCAAGTTTCGTTACCCTTAAACCTTTATCCTACTCGGCGAGAAGACCTCGCCCATCCTTCGTATGCTCTCATTAAGTTTTTCCTTTTTCTTGAGTAAAGGATATTTACTATGAGCAATTCCT
>CAKZMA010000043.1 GCA_937127375.1 uncultured Coleofasciculus sp.
AGTTCAGGAATTTCTCTCAGTTGCTTCACCAACTCCCTAGAACGAATTGTCCGAGATTTAGGGGTTAGGTGGTAGTGGGTATCGGCAAATAAATCGGAGTTCGTCTTCATATTTAAAGACTCTGGGTCATAAATTAATGGGGCAATTTTGGCTAACTCCTCTGCCGTTTTTTCCACATTTTCCACGGATTTCTCATCGGTGCGAGCATAAACCCAGGGTAATGATAGAACTAATGTTCCCCCCTTGGCTTCGACTTCCTGACGAAATTGCTCAATCCGTTTAAGTGCATGTTTGGTGATGGGTTTATTAATCGGTAATTCCCACCACTCTCCTGTGCGGCGTTTATCATCTTCTGGGGCGGGATCACCATACGCATTCACCCCATCCGAGTAGTAACCCGTCATCTGCCCTTTTTGGATGACATCTATCGTGGACTTGGTGACGCCTCTGAGTGTAGGGGTACCCAGCATTAGGGTATCTTGAGCCAGTTGCTTGGGGGGAATTCCACCTAACCCCGGACGTCCAATCGCCACACCAAATTGAGCCGAGCGATCGCCTAATCCATCTTCTGACCATAAAATGAGATATTCGGGAATCAGTAGCACAATATCTCCGGGACGAACTTGACCAATAATACTGGGAAGAATCACATTCAAACCCACCGGTCCATCGATTCCCAAGTTCAACACCGGAATTCCCAATTTCTCTGACATCAACTCGGAATTAATCGTATAATGCGCCCCTGAACCGCCAGTAATCAGTAACCGTCGCGGCGCTTCCACCTTCTCCTCAGCTAACGCGATTTTGTCTTCGTACATCATCCGGAGCCAGCTTAATTCTCCGCCATAGCGGGCGTTGTAAATATAACCGATTGTCCACGCGATAGCAGCAACTGCAATCCAACTGGTCAGTTTTAATGGTTTCCACATCAGAATTCAAAGTAAATAAACTCAGACGGCTGATTCGCCGCGAATAGGATAGTTAATCCTAATAAAACTCGCGATACCCAAGGTAATAGTAACAATTCATATTCAAACTTCCGTTTTTGCCAAACGGCGAGATGTTCCATAAATAACACGGCATTTGCCAACAACAGCGTGACAATTAAAACCGTGCCTTCGTTGAGGCTGTAGGAACTCAAGAATTCGCCTAAATTCGATAACGAATACGCCCATGGGGTAACAATCGTGCGTAACTTTGAGAGTAATCGCAGAATATTTGTATCCATAAAGAACAGACACCCCAGCGTCACTGAACCAAAGGTTAGCGCCCAGGATATAAACTGAAACCGGGAGACTTTTCCTGCTCCCATCCAGCGTTGAAAAGGTCTACCTGTATATCGCAATAGCAACAGTAACGCCCCGTGATACGCGCCCCAAATAATGAAATTCCACGCCGCACCATGCCAGAATCCGGATAAGGTAAAGGTGATGAATAAAAAGAAAGCGGCTAATTGTTTTTTAGACCCCATTAGGGGCAGAAACACATAGTCGCGAAACCAGTTATTTAGGGTAATGTGCCATCGCCGCCAAAACTCTTGGATACTGACAGAAGTATAGGGTGCCAGAAAGTTCACGGTTAGTTTAACTCCCAATATTCTCGCCACACCCAGCGCCATGAAACTATACCCAGCAAAATCAAAGTAGATTCGCAAGGTAAATAAGTAAGCAAAGAACCAAACAATCCAGGGATTGGCGGTTTCTTGTAAGTTAATGTAGGGGGCGATATTATCGGCTAGCACCAACTTCATAAAGAAGCCCAAGGATAGCCACCGTAATCCCAACTCAAAGTTTTCGGCTGTGAATTTAAACCGAAATGATTGAATTTGGGGTAATAAGTCAGCCCGTCGTTCAATCGGTCCAGCGACAATCTGAGGGAAGAAGGCAATAAAGTTAATGTAATCCAGAAAGGCGATGGGTTTTTTATATTTAGGTCTGAGGGAATCAACCACAAACGCCACCATCTGGAAGGTGTAGAAGGAAACACCAGGGGGAATTTGTTGAAAGATGGGCAAGGGAAAGCCTTGTTCCCAGTTATTCCTGAATCCCGGTACGACGATGCCAACTACATCTTCAGCAAAAAAGGTTAAGTATTTGAGGTAGGCGAGGATAGCAATATCGGTGATAATTACAATCGCGGCAATTAGCTTGGCACCATTTCCACGACGCCGCAGCATCAGCCGTACCATGAAGTAGTTGAAAACGATTTCAACAATAAAGATGGCGAAACTGGAGCGACTGGCGTTTAAGAACAACATCAGTGACATTACCGCCAACCCGATGGTGTCCAACTCGTCTCGCCACAGCTTTAGTGATTTGCCAACATAGCGAATGGCAAAGAAAGGAATGGCGTAAAGTAGTAGAATCCACCAGAAGGAAAAGTCAGAAAAATTCAATTAACGGCTTCCTCCTTTTTTGTCCTTTGTCATTCGTCATTCGTCATTTGTCATTTGTCATTTAGTCGGGGCGGGTTTAGTTACATCTGGGTGTAACCAAAAAGATAGTAGTGAAACCCGCCCCTACATAATCTCCCTAATCTCCCCCATCTTCCTCAGCTCCCAGACGTAGCATGCTACGTCTCTACCCTCCCAATCCTTTCCAAAATCCACCCCAGCCTTTGCCGGATTTTTCCGATGCTTCGGGCTTCGCTTCTTTAGTCTCAGAGGGGGCGGCGGGTTCGGCGTTGTTTAATGCGGCTGAAACATCGAATTCTTCGACTAGGTATTGAGCCGATTTCTGAATTGTTGGATAATCCCAGAACAAGGTTGAAGGCAATTCCACCTCTAACCAATCTTCGAGTTCACCGACAATGGTTACCGCATCAATAGAGTCAAGCCCATAGCGGGTTAAGGGTTCGGTAACATCAATGTTTTTGGCATCTAGGGATAGTTGTTCTACCAGTTGATTCACCATCCAATTTTGAATAGCTTGGACGGAATCAACAGACTGATTGGTGGTGTCTACGTCACTTTGAACCATAACGTCATTAGGCTTGGAGTTGGAGTTCTGCACTTGCATGGGGTTTTTCCTCTTGTGTGTCAGTTTGGGCGAGTTGAATCGGTACAATGGAAAACATTTTGTTTTCCTGATGCAGCTTCAGCAGGTGTTGTGCCACATTTTCACTGTAAGCTTTCGGGACAATATTGGGCAGCGATCGCCAGGGGCGTAAGCAGCGATAAAGTCCTAAGACTAACCATTCTCCCTTAGCAAAAAAATCATCCAAGATAGTTCGGTTGTAAATCCAGGTGTGAACTGACGCGGCGGCGGCGTGTAAGTCGCAGTATTTTTTCGCCAGTTCAAAGAGTTCGGGATCTTGATCATGACCGTGTTCAAATCCGGAGTTGGCAATGCGTTCATCGAAGGCGTCGAGTTCTTCTAGAACAATGGTAGTTAAGGTGGTAATTTTTTCCAGTACGTCGGCGTCAACATCCGCTTCCATATTCAGCTCCTGAAGCTGTTCCCAGGCAATTTCTAGCCCTTGCAGTACATCGTCAGCCCCGCGACCAAATAATCCCAGTTTCTCTGGCTCAAAGGGCGGCACAGATTTTTCTAGTGAAAAAATGGTATCCAGGCGGGATTGAATCCCCTCCATCGTCTTCTGCTTGCGTCTGGAGCGATATTTGGCAATTTGGCGAAACTGGAGGATTAGAGCATGGAGGTTCACCACACTGCTGCCATCAAACATACTGATAATTGAATTATCCCGCAGCAGTTTCTGGAAAATGCCGTAGTCATGCTCATCGCGCATATAGAAGCGGGAACCGAGGACAACGTAAACACTGTTAATCACCTCTTCTAGTTTGATGGTGACAAAATATTTCACCACCGCCGCCCAAACCGAGAATTGTTCGGGGATGATATGAAACCCTCTGGCTGCACCAATGGTTTCGCAATCACAAACCAACATGTCAATAAAGGCATCGACTAAGGTTTGCCGAGGTTGGGGGATATCAAAAACCGTTTTGTTATAAATAACCCGGTCAACGGCAAAATTGAGCGTGGTTCTCATCGCCGTGTCAGCCGCACCATGAGAAAAAGCGGCGCACAACATCCGGGTAATTTGGAAGCCTTTGAGTGCTAGTTCTAGCCCCGATCCTTCGTCCTTTAACCGCATGTCTTCGGGAATAAAGCAATCCTTAAACCCAATCCCGCTCATATCCGAAGCGCGAATCCCATGGGTGAGGATTTTGGGCAGATGGTAATAGGTAGAGGGGTCAAGTTGCCGTTTGTCAACCATAAATAAGGAGAGACACCGAGCGCCCTCTTCTTCACTGGTTTTGGCTAAAACAAAGGTTACCCCGGAACGGGTGGCGCGGTTAATGGGCCACTTTTCGCCATTGAGGAGATAGCCGCCCTCGACTTTTTTCGCCGTTACATCACCGCCAATCAAATCACTCCCATGCGCCCGTTCGGAATAGGCAAGACACATTGTCCCCTTTTCCTCGCGGATAAACTGGGATAGTTTCTTTTTCTGGTCATCTGTCCCCGCCATCCAGGTAAGGAATGACCAGAACATGGTGGTGAATGCGATCGCGATCGTTTGATCTCGCCGCGACATCACCCGGACAAAGGCGACGAATTCCTCAAAGGAGGTAAACTTGCCACCACAGTTTTCTGGCACATAGTAATCTTGCAGTTTCCAGTTATAAAGCCAATCCACTTCAGCTTCGGGAAACTCTTCGCTCTCATCCAGTTCCATCACCCGTTTGAAGGACATCGTACTCTCTGGATGACCCGGATTTCCCAAATCCCGTTCTAGCGCTTCTGCTATTTGATACTGTTTCAGTTGATGCATTTCTCTGTACCCTCTGTGTTTTTTCGTAGGGGCGGGTTTTACGATTATCGTTACTTGTCACCCTGATGTTCCTAAACCCGCCCCAAGATGGTGCCATCAATCTTTAATCAATCACCAATCCCCAATCACCAACCCTAAGACTTGGGAACTTGTAATTGCTGCGCCAACGCATCGACTTCTCCCTGGAGAGTGCGGAACTTGCTCGTCAGTTTCGGATTTTCGCTCCAATCCGCGATCACACCCAGTTCTCCATTCAGGAACTTGGTTCTCGCCGCACGGCGCTGAATTTTACCACTTGAGGTTTTCTCAATCGTTCCCGGTTGAACTAAGACAACCGCATACGCCGGGATTTCGTGTTCTTCAGCAATAGCTTGGCGAATATCCCCAAGTACTTGTTCAAAGTTGACATCTTGAGTTCGACGTTCAACCTCCTGCAACGTAATCAATCGTTCCTCACCGCCAGCCTCGATCGAAAATGCCGCCCCATAATCCGGACGCAAGGCGGAGTGAACCGCTTGTACTGTCCATTCAATATCTTGCGGATAATGATTCGTCCCTCGGATAATAATTAGGTCTTTAATCCGACCCGTAATAAACAGTTCACCATCCCGCAAAAATCCTAAATCCCCGGTTCGCAAGAATGGACCATCGCCAGTATCTGTCAGATAAGCCTGAAAGGTTTCTTTTGTCGCCTCTGGACGTTGCCAATACCCTTGGGCAACACTGGGGTCTTTCACCCAAATTTCCCCCACTTCATCAGGGTCACATTGGGTCAATGTATCAGGATTAGCGATAACCACTTGAGTCTCACACACCAGACGCCCACAACTGGGTAACATCCTCACCCCCTCTTGGGGGCTGGATACGGGAACAATCCGATTTTTTTCTAAGGCGGACGCATCCAGGATACAGAGAACGGGCGGGGTTAGTAATGGCTTACTGGATACCAGCAGGGTATCTTCTGCTAGTCCATACGCTGGGGCGAAGGCATTCCAGCGAAACCCGCATTGTTCAAAGGTTTCAAAGAATGCCTGCATCACTTTCGGGTTAATCGGTTCCGCCGCATTTCCCGCCGCTTGCCAACTGCTCAAATCCAGTTTTGCCAGTTGTTTTGGTTTTGCCCGCCGCACGCACAAGTCGTAAGCAAAGTTCGGCGCTTGGCTATGGGTTGCCCGATAATGAGAAATTGCCCCTAACCAGCGCATCGGTTGCTTAATAAAGGAGAAGGGCGACATCACATAACAGGGCGTACCGTTATAGAGGGGTTGGATCATGCCTTGAACTAACCCGTAATCGTGGAAGTAGGGCATCCAAGTCACGGTGGCGCTATCGGCATTGTAGCCGCAGGCTTCATTCAGAGAGCCGGAATGGAACATCAGGTTATGGTGACTCAGCATTACGCCCTTGGGTGTAGAGGTAGACCCTGATGTGTACTGAAGATACGCCAGATCATCCCGACTTGCTTGGGGATCTTGCCATGCGTCAGCCAGATTCAGATCCACCTTTTCTGTATCCAGCCATTGCATTTGGTCAAATTCCGGAAAATCTTCCCGTCCATTCTCCAACAGAGACAGAATTCGACCTGTAGTTAAACAAATCGAGGCTTGAGCATCCTGAACAATCGATCGCAGTCTGGGTAACGTGCGCTTCATCCGTCCCCCGTCCGGAGGCGGCACCGGAATCGCAATAATTCCCCCATACAAACAGCCACAAAAGGCGGCAATCACCTCTAATCCTTGGGGATAGAGGAGTAACGCCCGTTCACCTTGGCTACTATGCTGTTGCAGCCAAGCGCCAATCGCCCGGGCTAAACGGTCAAGTTCCGTGTATGTGAGTTCGGGTCCGTCTGGCTTGCCATCAACGAGAAACTTATAGGCTAATTTATCTGAGTGATGTAGCGCCCTCCAGCGCAGCAATTCTGTCAGTGTCGAAAATTCAGCTAGGGAAACTGTAGAACTAGCAGGGTTTTGAACCATCTTTGATATAACCTTATCTAAGCAGTTGGCTGGGGCTAAGTCTAAGACCTTGTCGCCGCGATCGCTCCATCCATTCGTAGTCGGTGTTTGATTCGCCACCTTAGCTCAGCTACCCCGATCCGCACGCACATTTAACTCATCTTAAAAATTGATAACAAAACGTGACATAATTATTCTTCTTCCAGTGCTTTAGATCATTATGGCTTAATATTTATGAATGATACTAATTCTCTATAAAGTTTTGGTAAAGTTTTTATCGTCATTCGTCATTCGTCATTTGTAAATTCTCCCCTATCTCCCCTATCTCCCCTATCTCCCCTATCTCCCCTATCTCCCCTATCTCCCTCATCTTCCCCATCTCCCTCTGCCCCCTTTCACCTTACCTCAACGAATGAATGCCAA
>CAKZMA010000044.1 GCA_937127375.1 uncultured Coleofasciculus sp.
GGCGTATCAATTATACAGTATGGGACTGATTCAGCGAAAGCGCGATCGCGTCATTCCTCGTTGTCAGTTATATTGGCAATATTTTAAGCGAATTATGAAGTATGAATTCTAGCGACCAAAATTGTAGAGACGCGCCATGGCGCGTCTCTACAGGGTTTGTCGTTGCGCTTCAGTGCTATTCGACTCAACTTTGCTGGATGGCAACCAATTCAGTTTGCTGATTGGGATATAACAGATGGGAATGTTCACCACCTAGCTCACTCAAAATCGTATAATGATCCTCATCACTTAATCCCAGTTGATGGCGAATGCCTTGGAGTGGCTCTAGACTTTGGGACGACTGAAAACGCCCCTCTTCTAATCCATCCTGCAAGACTCCTTTGTAAAGGGAGAAGCGATACTGTTGGCTAAAATTCGGCAGAACTTTCGCCAGAACATAGAGTTCATCGGCTTTCAATTGCTCCAGAGAACGCCCCTCTAAAACCTGAGAAAAATCTACCGGAATCTTTTGCAGTTGACGCCGGAAACTATGAGTGAGACTTTCCCGATTATACTGCTCGGCGCTGCGATTCCAAGTGCGATACAGCCAAAGACTACTCACCACAGCAACAAACCCATTAAACATTAATTGCACAGAGAGGGGTAAGCTGAGAATCTCTGGACGTCCGCCATAGATAAAGAAAATGTTGAACGCCAAAAAGGTGCAAATCGAAAAGACGCGGTGCAGAACCTGTTCCCGACTGATGCTTGGATTATGCCGTCTTAGAGAAGCGCGGTATGCCTTTTCTAATTTCGTACAAATCAGACAACTCATCACCACACAAATCCCCAGAGTTAACGGACAAGCCACCAGTTTAGGAATGGGAATTGGCTGATTGAAGAGATAAAAACCAGGCTGCCAAAGCGTGGCTAATTGATTCGGTTCATGTACCCAATCCCCGGAAAAGTAATAGTCGAAATTCCCCGCATACAATCCGTAATAAATGAAGTAACCAATCACTAAACCTAAATACCCGTATTGCACAAGTTTCCGTCCCGGATGGCTGAGATAGTGCCAGTAGGATTTTTCGGCATCTTTATCAATACAAGCAGACTTGCAACCGATACAGGCACTTTTTTCTTTGGCTTTTTTCTTATCAAACGTGCGGCACTCGGATTGGGGAATGGTACGACGTTCTGCTGTATGCGCTGGTGAGCTTAATAATCCCCGTGGACCCGTGAAAACAGTTTGCACGATGCCAAAGGGACAGACATAATGACACCAACTCCGTCCTCCGTACAGGAAAACCACTGTAATTGCTGAGAGAATAGTCAGGATCAGAAACAGCCCTAAAACTGTGCGAGCGGAGTTAATAAAGAGAATGCGGCAGTTCAAACCAATAAACAGAAGCGCAAATTGCAGATAGAGGTGGTTTTGTGCCAGCCAGCGATTTTTGCGAATATTCAGTCGGGGATTTAAGCCCAAAGCCCGGGGAATTTGGGACAGAAAGTAGAGTGGACAAATCCGCCGCCAGGTGTCATGACCGAAAACCAAGAGAATCATAATCGCACTGGGAACAATCATACCCCAGAAAATGCGGGTTCCCATGGGATAGGCAGCTTGTTCCAGGCATTTTCCTTGCACCAGTACACAGGTGTTGGGATCGCGAAAAGGACTGAGCAGGTTGTTGGGGTCAGTTAAGTGATGGGAAATGGGGTCGTAAAAGAGAGATAAAATCAAGACGAGCCAACCGATTACCAGCACGAATCTGACGGTGTGCATCTTTTTTTCGGAAACGTTATTAAGCACTTCTTTTCGACTCCTTAATTGGTATAATTAATGGGTTTAGTTAACTAAACAACCGTTTCACCAAACTCTTGAGCTAGAAAGGTCAAAGCTCGAAAGCGCAATCCCATTAGCTGTTCGTAGAGGGGATTGAGCTTGCACAAAGGAGGGATGCGCCAGAGTTGATGACCGAAGAACTGAATATCTCGTGCAAATGGACAAGAGGCAGGGATGAGTTGACACAACAGTCGCGCAATTTTTTGGTTGCGAATTTCAATACTGTCAATCCACTGACCTATGCGTTGTAGAGGTTTCATTTTGCCTGTCATGTTGTAGCGAGTTTCCGGAGTGCTATTGATGAGGTGCATCGCTCACTTGTATTTTTGTTTAAGGAATTGTTTGGGAAATATCCCCGAATCGGTTCTGAGCAACCCGGTTTCTCCAGAAACCGGGTTTTTCAATTGTCAACACCCTGGGTTATGAGAAACTGCTGAAAGCGATCGCCAAAAATCTGTCTTGAATTGGCACTAGACAATCGCGACAAAATCGGCACTGGTGAGGGGATCGGTCACACCATTAAGCACAGCTAACGTTTCTGTCTCAAAAGTAATCAGAGTGTTGTTTCCCTGTTGATTAATAGACAATTGACCGAATTCCAGACCACCCGCTAGACCAATGAAGTCCTCTCCGTTGTGGAAATCAACAATTGTGTCGGTGCCTTCACCAGCAGCTAGGACAAAGGTATCGCGACCACTACCACCGGAGAAGTCATCGCCAGTTAGGGTATCATTGCCTAAACCACCACGCAGAATGTCATCGCCATCGTCACCCCAGATTTGGTCGTTGCCCTGATCACCATAGAGAAAGTCATTACCGCCTTTACCACCGATGCGATCATTGCCCAAACCCCCGTGGATAATGTCATCACCTTCGACAGAACCACCGGGAGAACGGCGGTTGCGATCGCCCCGCAGCACGTCATCGCCGTCACCGCCGAAGATTTGGTCATCACCTAAACCACCCGCAATGGTGTCATCGCCAGAACGACCATAAAGCTTCTCATTCGTCTCGGTACCAACCAGTTCGTCCGCATCCCTGGTACCAAAGAGGAAATCCTGCTCTACTGCGCCTTCGATATAAAATAGCGCTTGCTCAAACACCGCAGTCGCGACTTGTTCTCCTAAGGTTCGACCATTCAAATCACCCTCTTGAAAGTGAATGCCACCGTAAATGCGGGAAATACCCGCCTCATCCGCCGCCGCCGAGAATGTATCCCATGCCAGAGTGACTTCTTGTTGGGGGGTTAAGCCCGGTTCAAAGCGAGACTCACCGGGTTCAAAGGTAACGAAAGCCCCGAATTGATTGGAACCGGAAAACAGTTCCAGAATTGTCCCACCAGAGGCACTAAAAGCGCTGTGACCCGAGGTATACTCGCCAAACGGCGGTGACGGGTCACTGCCAGGGGTCTGGTACGTCAGGAAATCTGTCGCCAAGATTGTCTGAGTTCCTTCACCTGGACCTGCCCACGCTTCGATCGCGAAGCCGCCTAGGTCTTGGTTGAACTCCCCAATCAAGCCCAGTTCGCCGAGTTCGCGCACGGCTCGCACGGGACGGGTGTAGTCGTAAAACGTCTTCGCCTCCCAGGTGGAAATCCCGGCATCAAAGACTGAATTCCCTAGGGCAAAAAACAGCTTGGCATCCTCATCCAGAGAATTATTATCCCGTGCCGAGGTGAATTGTCCGAAGGTCATCCACGTTCCTGGGGGGAATGAGGTGCCACCCCCGTCTTCCCAGAACTCTGCTACCAGCTTTTGCTTGTCAGTGAGATTGGCGCTGACTTGAACAATCTGTTCGGCTTGTTGGATAAACTCAGGATTAATAACCGTGCCAACTAACTCTGGGCTAATCTCGACCACAGAACCATCCGCCAGGGTAATCGTGCCAGCTTCTGGGTTATCGTCGCCCTCTACTAGGAGGAACGGTTGGGGTGCTTCGGGACGGAATTGGTTGCCAGAGTCCAAAGCAAAGGGAATCACGTCACCCCACTGCGGCGTGAGAAATTCTTGAATCCGTTTTTCCTCACCAGGTTGGGCATCAATTGGCACTCGTTCCGGCGTCCAGCGTTCAATATCGACGATCTGATCGGGACTGTTGACGGGTTCGTAGCCCGTCGTATCAGTATAGTTGTTCAACTGGTTGGAGCCATCAGCACGACGGAATTCCAGCAGTGCTTGGGCAGAGACATTTCCGATACCCGCCGCCGTGGTGGTGTCTTCGGTGGTGTTGCTGGGATCAAAGCCGAGTTCACTCATCAAGTCATCGAAAATCGCTTGCTGATTGGGGAATAGATCGCTCAGGACACGATAAGCGGCGTAGCTCATCGCCTCGGTTTTGTTGGCATCGGTGTTTTCAGAGGTTGGGCGTTGCAGTTCATCACCCAGTTGAGTCGCTACCGCTTTGGGATCATAAGCCGCCCAAGCATCAAACATGGCGGTATGCAAGATGCCGTAAGCCCGCGAGCCAATCGTTGGTCCTTGCGCCGTGTTGATCACTGCTTGCTGAACTGCCCGATCCCACTGAACCGAAATGGTGGGGGAGGAATCGTTAACCGTAACCAGTTGAGTATCGGGATTGAGGATTAATTCAACCGAGGTGTCGGTATTGAGTGTGTTTGCCATTAGGATCAGATCAGAAGTTAAAAAAACTATGGTTGGGAGTCAAGGTCAGATTTGGCTCCCGTTTTTTGGGTTTGCGGCTAGAGCGCCGCCGGAATGCAGCTTTATCGCTGCTTAATCAGCTATATCTCTGGAGGCTGACTACCTATGCACATTTTGAGCATCCCTGATTTTGAGATTCTATTGACTACTCAGAGTTCAGTTCCTCCTTTTATGCAGTGAGGCTGGTTTTGTAACATTTCTTCACAGAATGCAAATGTGACTCTATTAACGACTCATTGAAGCAGCCAACGTATACACATCAAGGTTTTGTGTAGCAAGATTCACAGCCTCACGGGTTGTACACATCTGTGAAACCGATGAGATGCCTCAGTTCAGGAGAAACTGATTTTTTGCCGGATTGATGTCTTTCCATTCCTAGTATGCTTTCTCATTCGATAAAGAAGTTGAGGAAGATTGAGGATTTTTCCAATTCAGTGCCATTGAGAAAATTAGGGGAAATTGATGAACATTCAGGACAAAGCCAGAGTCGAAGATGTATTAGACATCTCCACTGAATGCATAATAGTTGGAGGAATTACTCTCAAGCTAGGGACTTGAGCTTGGCGCTAGAAGTTCTCTACGAGAAGGGATAGACTGTTAGGGGAAGTTGCTTAAGTTAGGGGATTCCCCGATCTTTATTACAGAGTTTAACGGGTCGATGGCAAAACCGAACTGTAGATCTCAAGCGCCCAAGCGGGTCAAACGCCGCCTTGAGGCATCACGGGCTTACCCAATTAATAGAGGTGATAAATTTTAAGAGTTAATCTTCAGACACTACCAAGTATCGTTATCGGTGGGTTACGGCGGATATACCATTAAAAGGTTACTGCCGATATGAATTTCCCGCCTAACCCACCCTACAATGAGTTAAGAGTTGTTTTTTCGTTATTAACGATTCTCAAACCAGCCAACCCCATCTAAAATTATTCTATCTATGTTAGATAGTAACTATTATAAAGTCGGAGGAAGTTTAGAATATCAGCATCCGACTTATGTGGTGCGAAATGCGGATGCTCAATTGTATCAGGGATTAATCAACGGAGAATTCTGTTACGTTCTCAACTCCCG
>CAKZMA010000045.1 GCA_937127375.1 uncultured Coleofasciculus sp.
GTCATCCTACACCTTTTGGGTAATAGTCAGTCGTGTCAATTGTTCGACATTATAGAAAAGGAACCTCTATTGGGTTCTGTCGTAAAAGCCCTCTGGTGGTGATCACGCAATTCTCATGTTCATTCCTGCTAGTTCAGAATTTGTCGCCTTGTGTCAATCACAGGTTGGAATCCTCACTCAAAGTCTAGGCGCGGCGTTGAGTGCGGTATATTTAACAACGGATAAGCTCGACGAGGCAGCCCAACCTAAGCTGATTCCGGTAGTGGTCTATCCAGAAGCGGCGATATGGGAAGAGGAGGATACGGAGTTAACATTGCCCGATCGCATGAGTTCACTGGATACAATTCCCCGCCTTGCTGAAGCTGTACCTCGCCTTTTACCTCAACCTGCTGACGATCACCATGTCCCCGATTCCACCTCACTCTATCGGGATGACTATACCTTATCTCAAGGACGGCGAATGGTTTTGCCTCTAATCCACGAAGAAGTAGTTATGGGATTATTAGTCACAAGTCGCGATGATCGACCGTGGAATGAAAAAGAACAGACAGCGATTGAACGCATCGCTGGAACATTGACACTTGCCTACTTAATGGATCGGCGTCGGGCTTGGTTTGAGCAGGAATGGACTCAGCAACGCCGTCTACAGGCACAGCAACGGGATCGGCTTGATGATATCCTGCATCAATTTCGCAATCCCTTAACCGCATTGCGAACCTTTGGCAAACTGCTACTCAATCGACTGCAACCCGATGATAAAAATCATAACGTTGCCGCTAGTATTGTGCGGGAGAGCGATCGCTTGAAGGAATTGTTACAAGATTTTGATGAATGCTTAGATCAGGATGCACCAACAAATGAACCCCTAACCTTACCCGCATCAGCTAGCAGGGCGACTTGTCCACTCCCCGACTCAGACGAGACTGGGACAATTGTTTCTTCGGTTAACTCAGAACCAGAGACAGACGCACCAGCCATTCCGTTGCTTCCGGGTAAAACCCTAATTGTCGAGTCATTCACCGTCGCCGACGTATTAGAACCCCTGTTAATTTCCGCCCAAGCGATCGCGGGGGAACGGGATTTAGAATTACGCTACTCGATTCCCCAAGACTTACCCCCTGTGCGGGCAAACGCTAGGGCGTTACGAGAGGTCTTAAATAATTTAATTGACAATGCCTTAAAATACACGCCCGCTGGGGGGCAAATTGATGTGAAAGCAGGTGTGGGTCAACCTAAAGATGAGACGAGAACAATGGTGGGAATTGCGATTACTGACACTGGAGTTGGAATTCCGCCCCAAGATCTAGAGCATTTATTTGAGCGACGTTATCGGGGAATACAAGCCAACACAGGGATTCCGGGGAGTGGTTTAGGGTTAGCGATCGCCAAAACACTGATTGAACAAATGCAGGGTCAAATCGGGGTCTTTAGTCCGGCGCAGTCCCCGTGGACTCAACGCCAGTTAGACGTAGCGATTCGCCGTTCTGGGGGGAAGTCAACCCAGGGAACAACGTTTGTCGTTTGGTTGCCAATTCATGAATCATGAATTTGGATTGTAGAGACGTAGCATGCTACGTCTCTACATAATGACGCTAGTTGGTGCTGATAACTAAATTCTGATCAAGTTTCATATCTAAATCGGTATCCGGTTCAATCACAATCAGATCCACACTGTTGCGACCGAGGAAGCGTTGGATTAAGCTCAATGCTACACCAGAGCCTGTACCAATCAACAGTTCTTCGGTTGCGATCGCCCGATCTCCCGTTACCGCCGAAATCGCCGCCGCCGCCGCTGTACCGAGTGCAGCATTCTTGACCAAATTTCCGACATTACTACCTTGAGTGACTGTTTCCGTCGTGGTGATAACTTCAGACGAAGCATCAATAGTCATCTGCTGACCATTCATCACCAGTTTTTCAGCGACAAATTGAGCGCCCCCATTGGTCGAACGCAACGTACCCACAACCTCACTACCCGCTGGAATTAATACTGTACCATCAGAGGTGGTGATATTCGCATCAACAGTTAATGTCAAGGGTAATTGTTCGTCTTCTTCAGCGATCAGAATTTTCTCTCGGATATATTTAACTGGAATAGTTGTACCCGCAGGAATCGTGAAATTTTGAGCAACAGGCGTTGGATCAGCAATGTACTGAGAACTGACAACTTGTGCTTCTCCTTCACTCACCAAAGCTTGGTAAATAAATGCAGCGACTTCAGCACGACTAGCATTTCGCTGGGGATTTAACGATTTAACGTTAGGATAATTCACCACCAAGCGTTCCTCTGTAGCAGCAGCTATTGATGTCCGCGCCCAACTGGAAATGCTAGAGTCATCATTGTAGTAATTTAAAACACTGGTTGAACTGGCTGAATAATCCAAGCCATTTGCCAATGAAACTAAGACTTGTTCACGGGGAATATTTTGTTCAGGTCTAAAAACATTCCCTGGATAACCCGTTAAAAATCCTGTTTTATAAGCATCTTGGATTGCAGAATACGCCCAGTATCTTGAAGGGACATCAACAAAGTTTGTTGAACCCCGTTGATCGGCTTTATTAAAAGCCTGATTTGCCTTACGCATCATCGCCGCAAACTGGGCGCGAGTTACGGGAGCATCCGGTCGGAATGTACCATCCGGAAACCCAGCAATAATATCCCGTTGGGCTAATTCGGTAATAAAGTCTTCCGCCCAGTAGGTAGAAGAAACATCTGAGAAACTTGTGGTTTGGGCAAGCGCTGATGCACCTGTAACGAAGGGAGCGATCGCACCAGCCGTTAATCCAAAGGCTAAAAATGCAGCGGTTCCAGATTGCCAGGGATGAAAGTTAGACATTAAAGGCGTTCTCCAACACGAATCGTTCTGTTTGTTAAGTTACTAGACCGTTTAGAATTCCAGATGTTCCTAAAATTTTCCTACCCATTCATTAGATAAAGTTTAGCAAGAAAATGTTTTGCGCGTCACTGCTTTATGGGAACCTTTTCAGCGTGAATGACGATCCGTCCGGACAATTAGTTTCCGAAAAATAAAAAATCCTCTACTGACTTTTAGAGTAAAGGATAAAAGCTGAAGAAGCTGGGAAAGCCGATCTTTAGGGGCGGGTTTTACCCATAACGTTTTAGCCCTGTCGGTAAAATTTGACTAAACCTGTCCGGATAACATTTTGTGACACATCGATAACTGGACTAAACCTACCCTTGTGGGAGAAAAAATTAACTGAGAACTCAAATGACCAACCCCAATCCCACATTACTAAGATTGCTGGTCAATCCAGCGGTGGTAAAGTTTTTGAATGGCTTTAAGCACGTTATTATGAGTGGACTTGGGAGAAGTCTGGGCGGGATCGAGAAGCTGTAAGCGGGTGAGAAGTTTAGCTTCCTCAGTATCTACATCGCCATCGCTGTAAATTAAGGCACTAATCGCTTCAATCAAGCCCTGATAATCCTCTTGGCTAGGATGATCGCCCAAATACTCTTGCACCCATCTATAACACTCGTCACTGGATACCGATTTGAGTTCGTTCAACAGGGGTCGAATTTCTGGGTCTTCAGCCACATTGGATTGCTGGGCGACTCGGCGCAGATATTCCCGTTCCTCTGGCTGAATTCGACCATCGATCCAAGCCGCACCAATGAGAATCTTGACTAGCTGTTTGACATGAGAGTCTGTAACCATGACGTTTTTTGAAAAACTTCTGCTCTATCTATATCAGAACTGTTCCCAAAAATGCGCTTAGACGTCCTAATCTTTACCAATGAGCAGGCTTGGTTAAGGGAAG
>CAKZMA010000046.1 GCA_937127375.1 uncultured Coleofasciculus sp.
TGAGCAATAATCCGTTGCAGCAGAGAACTTTTTCCCATCTTTGAGGGTGCTTTGATACGAATGATACTGCCAGGTATGCCAATTTCCGCGTAAGCGATTTCTTCGACAGGGGGGCGATTGATGTAAAATTCGGAGTTAAGTGGCAGAGGACTACCAGGGAATTCTAACCGAGCTGGTGTTCTGGTTTGGTTTAACATAGTATTGCTTAAGTTGTTTAGAGGAGGTTGGGCTGAAATATCTTTTGTTCCGTTGATAATATAGTACTCAAAGACAGTATTGATATTATTTTTAGTTACTTTTTCTCCAATAATCTGAGAAAGGCGTTGCCAAAGTTTAGCACCAACATCTCGAATATAACTCTCTTCATATCCGATGTTAGCCGAAATTTCCGTATAGGTTAACCCTTGCCAAGTCAAGTGAAAGACTTGTTCTTGAATGTTACTCAGTGGCGGCTCACGAAGCATCGAACTCAGGACAGCTAGCGCTTCTATACTATTCATTGAGTATCATTATGTGTTGCATTAACTCAGTCGCTTTAAGTTTATTTTAAGGGACAGAGTGCCAAAAACCAACATTTTCCAACAAAAATGCCTATTTTGGTTCATCCTGAACGCCAAAGCGGAAAGTATAGGACATTATCCAACAGACAAGGCAGAAGGAGATCAGTACACTTAAAAAGGTTAAAATGCTCATGACTGAAACTTTGAAAAACAGAATAATTAAAAAAATAATTATGGCTTATACAGCGCTTTTCAAGTAAGTGAGGTACACAGACAGATCCCCGACTTCTCCAAGAAGTCGGGGATCTTGCTTAGAAACTATACCTAATGTTAGACTACAATTTGGTATGAGTTATGCGATCGCGCATTTAGAAACCTCTATTCAAAACAGTCAATCCATAGTAAATTCACAGCAATTTACCCGTTGTAAGTCCAATAACTCCTCAATAACTGCAGTTATTAGTTATTTTAAAAACGGGATAAAATACCGCTCACAGGATACACCTATAATTCATGGTAGCGCCGTTTCCCAGGACGATGAATGGTTGTTTTCGGTCAGGGATAATGAAATAGAAATTGTTCCGAGATATAGCCGCCAGATTTACCAAATTTTTCAACGCCTGTATAGCAAACAGGAGTATCCAAGAATGGAAATTGGTTTAACCCTGTGTCAGACAAGAGTGGACAATCATCGTGGTAGACTTTGGGTAGAATCTCAACTTGGTCAGGGTTAAACGTTTTACTTTACTTTTGCTGATTATCAGAATTAAAATTATGGGTACTCAAGGCACTTTAATTGATTTTCCTCTACCAGCGATTTTTCAGTGGCTTGAGAAAGGGAATAAAACAGGTGTACTAGCGATTCACCCCTTCATCGGTGTCCGCTTCGCGTCTGATACAAACTGGCAATCCAATGTAGGCGTTAGAGGAAACACGGGAAATGAGGAAGATAGGGCGTCAACCCTCAAGACGCGCCATAGAACGTCTCAAGAATCAGTCAGGACGAGTTTTGAACCAACGTTACCACCTGTAGCAAAACCAAAGCAGATCAACTCGTCTCTACAAATTCAACACTTTCCCAATCACTACATCTGGATAGCTCAAGGTCGAATAGTCGCCGCCGCTAATCGGTTTGATGGAAAGGGTTTGATATCCCTGATTCGACGGGATCAATGGGTAAGCGATCGCGTCTTAAGCAAATTATTACAGCGTTGCTCCCTGAATCACCAACCCTTGGGATTATGGCTCAAAAGTAACGGAGTTTTGGATAGCGCACAACTCGAACAAATCTTTGAGATTCAACTCGTAGAGCAAATTGTTCCCCTATTTCAACTCAAGGATGCTCAGTTCAAATTTGAATTGAGAGCGGCTCTACCTGCACTGGAAATGACTGGTTTAAGCATATCGACAACCCAAGCCACAATGATGATATCCGGTTGAGTGAATGATAGTGGGGAAGC
>CAKZMA010000047.1 GCA_937127375.1 uncultured Coleofasciculus sp.
CCCATTATTGTCCTGCCAGCCGACATCAACTCAATACGCATTAGCATTCCCAGAATCAAAGCAAGACAGAGCCAAAAAATAATAGCCCAGAAATACATCAGCCCTAAACGCTTATGGTCATGGGTCAAAAGCCACGCCCAAACACCTTTCAGATTGGCGGGAGCGGGGGTTTCATAGAACGATTGAATAGTTGCCATACCAAGTTCCTATTTGCTAACGCTCCTCGGAGGAGCCTTTCTTGTTTCTATCAGATTTATGCACATATATAAAAAATAATAGTCCTAAAACTCCAAAAACAATGAGTGCGCCAATCTTCATATTATTAAAAAAAGATCGGCTTTTCGTCGGGTCGTAATTAAAGCAATAACCGAGAAAGCGTTTAACGGATATACCCGGTGTGCCCTTCTCTGCCTCTAATATTGCAATATCTACATCACCCGGCACAAACGATCCATAGACATATTTGATAATCATGCCATCCTTTGCCACGACCACCAACGCGGATGGATGGATAAATGTTCCGTCATTCAGCGGCTTAAACTGGTAACCAATTGCCTTGGTAACTTTTTCAATACTCTCCTTGCTGCCAGTTAAAAACTTCCAATTCTCCTTGGGAAATTTATCGGGAAGCAACCGCAGGTAATTACGTTTTGCTACCCGCGCATTGGATTCATCCTCTTCCTCATTGAAGCTGAAAGCTATAATTTTGAAATCTTTCTCGAGATTAAGTCTGGAGCGCTTCACAGCAGTTGCCAGATTTACCAAATTGAGGCTACAACTGCTTGGACAATAAAAATAAACTGGAAGTAGTAGAGTGGGTCTGTCAATTATATCGCCAAGCGTAATCGTTTTCCCTTCTTCATCAATAAATACAGCTTCAAGGGGAATGTATTCACCGTTGTGTTCATCCACCCAGAGCGTGTCAAGTTGTGGATCCCCAATCTCAAATGATTGTTCGTTTTTATTTTCTGATATCCTGTCAACACTGTTTTCGCCAACGGCAATTGCAGCTGGCGAAAAAGTAAAAACACAATATATGATAACAAGAAACGATATATTGACCAGTCTCATCGAATTGCCTATTTTACCTCACCTGTGGATAGATTGACAGTTATAGTATGGTGAGATCTGTGTTTTGAACGGAGACTGTCACGGTTGCCGCCAAATGCAAGCAAAACTGTTGTCTCACCTTGTGGATCCAAGACCGAGTCATACTTGTCGCCGGAATCGAGCGGAATGACAAACTCAAGTGTAGTGGCTCTTCCTTTTTCTTCACCACCTACAACAGTTACATCAGAAGTCCCTCCCATCTCTTCATCGCTTTTATGATTTATGGGAGTATCACCAAACTCATCGGAGATTTCCACCTTACCTTTGTCGACATATCCAAGGATAAAATTAGCATCCTGCATTCCCTTCGATGGATTAAAACCTATGCCAACCCAACCTTTGGTTCTTCCCATGAGCTTGATATGCAGATTACCGTCAGCAACTTTCCAGGAAAATTCCATACCACGAACCTCTGCTTTATGATCGTATTCGGCAGCTATGACGTTTCCTGTCATTCCTAAAAGAAACACTAGAGATATCACTAGGCTCGTTATCTTTCCACGCATATTTTCCTCCATGTTGATGTTATTTCAGTTTTCCAACCAGTAACGACTAAAATCAAAATTAGCTACTTTGTATTTAATGTCAATTATATATTTCCTTCACTAGTACAAGGTATTATAATATCTTCGATATAAAAAACAAACGATGTGTCTTCCTCGAAACAGACAAGCCATCAAAAGCTACCTATGTATTCTTAGCTTATATTTATACTTTTCCAAACAATCCATATATGGTCATTTCCGCAGCATCCACCTTATTCTACATGTTTTCTAAATTTCTCAACTCAACAAAAAGATTATTGCGATTAATTATCATTCGCATTATTATAACTCTGCAATGATAAAAAACAATTACATATGTTTTAAATATACGTTTAT
>CAKZMA010000048.1 GCA_937127375.1 uncultured Coleofasciculus sp.
GGATGAGCCAACGGGCGATGATGCGACGGGGACGGCGGGGGCGGCGGATCAATCGTGAGAGGGAGATGAGGGAGATGAAGGAGATTATGTAGGGGTTCACTTTCACTACTATCGTTTGAAATGGTGCGTTACGCTTCGCTAACGCACCCTACTGTCGTGGCACACCTTAATTGGTGGATTAGCATTGTAGGGGCACCATCCTTGCGCCCGGTTTCACCGCAAAATCTATTCCACAATTTTAGCTGTGCCACGCCACTACACCCGCCCCGACTAAATGACTCTTGACAAATGACATAAGACAAATGACAAATGACAAATGACAAGGTGTAGGAGCAAGATTTATGGTGCTGGTTGTCCAAAAATACGGTGGAACCTCTGTTGGTTCAGTTGAGCGGATTCAAACCGTCGCTCAACGTCTCTTAAAAACAGTCAAAGCGGGTAACTCCTTAGTCGTTGTCGTATCCGCGATGGGTAAAACGACAGATGGGTTAGTCAAACTGGCTCACGAAATTTCCGCCAATCCCAGCCGTCGGGAAATGGATATGTTACTCTCCACTGGAGAACAAGTCTCGATCGCGCTCTTGGCAATGGCGTTGCAGGAATTAGGACAACCCGCCATTTCTCTGACTGGCGCACAAGTGGGTATTGTCACGGAAGCCCAATATAGCCGCGCCCGTATCTTTAGTATCCACACCGAACGGATTTCTCGGCATATCAACGAGGGGAAAGTGGTTGTGGTAGCGGGCTTTCAAGGGATCAGTAGTCTAACTGACTTAGAGATTACCACCTTGGGACGCGGTGGATCAGATACCTCCGCCGTAGCATTAGCGGCATCATTAGGGGCAGATCGCTGTGAGATTTACACGGATGTTCCGGGTATTTTAACCGCTGATCCGCGCTTAGTCCCTGATGCTCAACTCATGGACGAGATTACCTGCGATGAGATGCTGGAATTGGCAAGCTTAGGGGCGAAGGTACTGCATCCCCGTGCGGTGGAAATTGCTCGCAATTACGGGATGCCTTTGGTTGTATTATCCAGTTGGACGGATGATCCGGGGACAAAGGTGATTTCTCCGACGCCACAACCCCGTTCGTTAGAGGGTTTAGAAATAGCTCGCTCGGTCGATGCTGTAGAATTTGATACCGATCAGGCAAAAGTGGCAATGCTACGGGTTCCGGATCATCCCGGTGTCGCGGCACAATTGTTTGGGGAGATTGCGGGTCAAGATTTGGATGTGGATTTAATTATCCAGTCGATTCACGAGGGGAATACGAATGATATTGCCTTTAGTGTGAGTAAGGGTATTCTCAAACGGGCTGAAGCCGTCGCTGAAGCGATCGCACC
This sequence comes from uncultured Coleofasciculus sp., assembly GCA_937127375.1. Taxonomy (GTDB): domain Bacteria; phylum Cyanobacteriota; class Cyanobacteriia; order Cyanobacteriales; family Coleofasciculaceae; genus Coleofasciculus. The sequence continues at coordinate 1,346 of CAKZMA010000048.1, forward strand.
CGCGTTTCGTAGCCCTACTAATCCCAGTGCTGATGAGGCGGAAGTCTTAGTGGAATCGAATATCGCCAAAATCGCGATCGCGGGGGCGGGAATGATTGGACATCCTGGGATTGCGGCGCAAATGTTCACCACCCTGGCAAATGCGGGGATCAATATCCAGATGATTTCCACCTCTGAGGTAAAAGTAAGCTGTGTGATTGATGCGGCTGATTGTAATCGTGCGATCGCGGTTTTGTGTGACCAGTTTAATATTAAGAGTTCCCCCGCCCGTTTACCAACAGAGTTAACCGATAATTCCCTTGCAGCCAGCGAAGGGTCAAAACTGAATCAGGGCAAGTTTCGTAAAAGCGATACCACCAATAGCGGTGTAGAGACGTTGCATGCAACGTCTCTACAGTCAACCCCTGTCCGAGGTGTTGCTCTTGACCAAAATCAAGCCCGTTTAGCTATTCGCTATGTTCCTGATCGTCCGGGTATGGCGGCTCGAATATTTAGTATTTTAGCCGAGCAAACCATTAGCGTGGATATGATTATTCAATCTCAGCGCTGTCGAGTAATTGATGGAATTCCCACACGGGATATTGCCTTTACCGTCGCCCAAGCTGAGGCGGAAAATGCCCAGCAAATTCTCCAGGAGGCTGCACCTATTTTAGGGTACGGCGAGGTTCTCCTTGATGCCGATATTGCTAAAGTCAGTATTGTTGGTGCAGGGATGATTGGACAACCTGGTGTAGCAGCGCGAATGTTTGCCGCCCTTTCTCAACACCAAATTAATATTCAAATGATTACCACCTCGGAAATAAAAATTAGTTGTGTGGTGAATAAAGAGCAAGGGGTGACAGCATTACAAGCCATTCACCAGGCATTTGGTTTAGCCGGAAATCAGCAAGTTGAAGTTCCCGCCTAGGAGTTAGCATCATCTGGATTATTCCAGACCTTGGCAAATGTCTTATCCGAAAGTTTAGTGGATTATCGAACCATCATCCGATGCTGTTCGCTGCGTCCAAATCGGCTACTTCTTCAAGTTTTCCAGGAGGTAAGTCGCGGATTTTTTTAATTATATAGCAGTACGCTCTCGCGTGGTTACAGTATAAATGTTCTAAGGCACTCCTGATAAAGCCTCCATTTCTAATGTGTAAATACACGCCTAGCGTAGGGCTATAGCAACCGCCATAGTGGTTAGGACACATCATTTATGTAGAGACGTTGCATGCAACGTCTCTACAATGATGCCGAAAGTCCTAATCGATGTGTCTACTGCTATAGCGCCTGTTCAAAAGAATTGAGTATAACTGTATTATTCATGCCATTTTTAATAGATTTAAGGACAATTAAAGGTTCATTGAGTGCAAGCCAATTTACCTTGATAAATAAAAACATGCAAAATCGCGAGCGTCTCGCTCGCACTACAACTGTTTCCTGTTCCCTGTTCCCTGTTCCCTATCCTCACTATAATACATATTCAGCAATCCCTACTCAAGGTTTTTGATCTAAACGAATCGCCCGCTCCAATGCCGTTTTTTCCCTTGACCGACGCACATAAGGTTCTAATTGTTTCACATCCAAACCGCTTAAAATACTCAAATCCTCCACATTCATTCCTCGCATTAACAGTTCCACACACCAAGTCTGTCGCGCTTGCTCAATTGAGGGAGATGGCGTTTCCAACTTAGCGGTAAAGTTACGCCATGCGGCTCTTAATTCTGGCACAGACATCCGTTCTAAGGCTTCATTGACAAACATAGGTGAGCGATCATCTTTACGACTTTTGAGCCATTGGTTTAAGGGATTGCGGGTGTAAGAACCATAGCGTTTGCCCATAATCCACTGATTGACAGGGACTTGGCGCACGTTACCGTGAGTCACTTGCAACAAATGTCTGTGGGCGTCACTAATTTGGTGCGATCGCTCTAAGGCAGTAATTTCTTCTATCCGCAACCCCGCACCAAAGAGGATATAGGCAAGAGCATAATCCCGTAATCCGCTTTTTTTCGCTTGTTGCAAAATTTCGTGAACTAACGATGCGGGTAAATCGGCTACAGTCTCAGAGAAGATCACCGGAGAAGGCGCATTCAGTGAAGAATCGGGGACAGGCTGGCGCACTGTCTTCCCTGTGTCGCCGCTTCCCGGCTCTTCCTCCACCTCTTCCCGTCTCTGTGTCTCTTCCCGTCTCTGTAGCTCTCCGTCTGCAAAAGCTCCGTGTAAGATGAGTTCGACCAAACTTTGCAAAAACTCCTCCTGACTTTGCCAAAGCTGGTGGAACTCGCTAGTTAGTTCAATCACCAGATACCCGAATAACATCACATTAACCAAGCTGGCTAATTTTTCCGCCGACAATCGCAATGATAAGCGATCGCGTTGAATCACGGTGGTAAGATAATCAGCAAAGTCCAGGTTGGCTTGAGTAACCCCTTCTCCTAACGCCTGACGATGCTCAACCGTATATTTTCCCGACTCCCCCACCACAGAGCGCAGTAACTCTGGCATTTGCGTGAGAACCTGAAGGCGATCGCGTCCATAGTTAATCAGCGCCTGCTCAAACGTCGTTGTCTGATCGACTTGAGATCTGAGTGATTCGCCCAGACGGGTAAACACCCCAGAGTCTTCGATCACGGCTAAGAGTAATCCTTGTTTATTCCCAAAGTGACGGAACAGTGTGACTTCATTAACCTGGGCTAATTCAGCAATCTGACGTGTGGTCGTCTCCGTAACCCCCTGAACGGTAAACAACTCAAGCGCTGCTTGAATCAAACGCGCTCGTGTTGCAGAACTGGTACGAGACATAGTTTAGTAATGTAAGTAACACTTGCATTTTGATAGATAAATCGTTAAGCTGATGATAGAAGTGTAAGCAACACTTGCACATCAATTCCTACTGTAACGATTCTCATGACTAATCATTCAATCTCAGTGCCTCCTCAAAGTCGCACTAACTTACCCTTCCATTGGCCCAGTCTGCTATTTTTTGGCACGATTCACGCCTTAGCACTGATGGCACCCTGGTTTTTTTCATGGTCAGCCTTGGGAGTAATGATATTTCTCCATTGGCTTTTTGGCAGCATTGGCATTTGTTTAGCCTATCATCGGCTTTTGACCCATCGGAGTTTTCAAGTGCCTAAGTGGTTAGAATATATCCTGACCACCATCGGGGCTTTAGCTCTACAAGGAGGACCAATCTTCTGGGTAGCAGGACACCGTCAGCACCATGCTCATCCAGAAGATGCCAACAAAGACCCTTACTCAGCACGGTATGGATTTTGGTGGAGTCACATGCTTTGGCTGTTCTATCATAAGCCCGACTTTTTTGATTACGAAGTGTATCAGAAAAATGCTCCCGATATGTCAAGAGACCCTTATTATCGCTGGTTAGATCGCTATTTCTTATTGTTACAACTTCCTCTGGGTCTATTGCTTTACGTAATCGGGGGATGGCAATTTGTATTCTGGGGTGTCTTTGTCCGAGCTGTCGTACTGTGGCACAGCACCTGGTTGATTAATTCTGCCACTCACTTGCGTGGTTATCAAACTTATGAAGTTAATGATGGGTCTCGAAATCTCTGGTGGGCAGCAATCTTAACCTACGGAGAAGGTTGGCACAACAATCACCACGCTCATCCCAATGTTGCTCCGGCTGGACGTAAATGGTGGGAAATCGATATGACATGGTGGGCAATTCAACTGCTGCAAGGAGTGGGTTTAGCGAAGAAAGTTGTCCTACCACCCAAAAAGGCAGCCTAGTAACACTCTTGGGGAGTTTAAAAGTATGCCCTTGAGTGTCGCGAAGGGTCAAAAGTTTGTTTTCATCAGATTTTTTGAAGAGTTAGCCAACGTAGGTATTGTTCTACTTTAGATTTTCAATTTGAAGATAGCTTGATGCTAACTCAATTAATAATTGAACTTAGTATTCAGTAGTTACATTGAACCGCATGACTTGACAAGGGTAGGTTATGTGGTTGTTTTGTAGGTCAGAGGAGTTTTTCGGTAATAGGAAAAGGAAACTAGGGGCAGGTTTCATTAACGGCTTATTCCACCATCATTTTATGACAATATAACAAAATGAAACAGTATTCTCCACTGACAATTATTTCTTATCTAATCGGTCCAACGCTGATTATCTTTAGCCATATCGGATCGTTACTTGTTTTAATCACGGGTTTATCGTGGGGCGCTTGCCTATGGATCATATTTTTATATGTCATCCGTATGCTGGCAACAACCGGCATCTACCATCGACTACTCACCCACAAAAGCTATCAGGCTCCTGCTCCAGTTCTATGGCTGGGAAGTATTGTGGGAGCATCGGCGGGACAGATGGGTCCAAGTTGGTGGAAAGCGCACCATATAGCCCATCATAAGCATGTCGATCAAGATCTCGATCCCCATTCCCCCTATACACCCGTTCAAGGGATCGGAGGATTCTATTGGTCTCAAGGAGGTTGGCTATTATCTCCCCGCTTTTTTCCTGACAAGCTACCTGCCGATGTTGAGAGTGATACTGTTTTAAAGGTGATTGATCGTTTGCACTTTATCCCTCTAGTAGCACTGGGAGTGATTTCTTATTTCATCGGTGGTGTTGAATATCTGGGGGCTTTTTTTCTCAGCACAACGCTGCTGTTTCATGGCGTGCAAACCGTCAACTCCCTTTGCCATATTGTGGGGGAACAACCTTTTATCACTGATGATCTCAGTCGCAATAATAAGTTAGTAGCCTTTCTAACTCTGGGTGAAGGCTGGCATAATCTCCATCATGCCTTTCAGTCATCCAGTCGCCAGGGGATAACCATTCGTTCTGGACAGGTTGTCTATCTTCCAGATCCCACGTTTAGCTTCATTAAAACGCTTGAGTTCTTCAAGTTAGCGTCAAAGCTTAAAGTGCCTACTGAAACCAAGCTGCTGGCGTGTGCCAAGGTTCTAAGCTTTCAGTCTTCCGAGTTACCAGCTAGCGTAAAAACATCGGTAGGTTCTGAACACCCCTCTAGGACATCGGTCAAGAAACCGGCTCCGAGAAGGGTGAAAGGTTGATATGGCGTTGTCATCCTCACTCTTAACCCGGTTTGGAGGGAATACTTGACTGTTGTTGATGACGATAAGGATTAAACATTGATTCAGATACAATTAATTATTCCCAGAGCCAAATTAACCCGTATCCTAGGGGCGCACGCTCCGTCAAGGGGTTGTAGAGACGTAAGGCGTGGAACGTCTGGGAGCAGAGGGAGTGCGATCGCGTTTGCCATTATATACCGGGCATTCGTAGGGGCTTGGTCACCAAGGGAACCAAGTAAGGGCTTGGGAACCAAGTAAGGGCTTGGGAACCAAGTAAGGGCTTGGGAACCAAG
>CAKZMA010000049.1 GCA_937127375.1 uncultured Coleofasciculus sp.
CACCACGGTAGCTTGCACGTAGACAGCCAACTAGGGGTTGGCAGTACCTTCACCCTGCGATTGCCTTTGGTGGGAAGTTCCGTGACGTCTCTACCATCAACCTGAATACAGATGAACAATCTTGTCAGGCTTTTACTGGGGTAAAAACACCTGATCGAAGGGTCGAATTTGGTAACGGCGGTAAATATTGAAATCCTTACAGTCAGAGAGTTTGACAATTTGCCCCTAAGACATGAGTTTCTCTCAGTTTCTGAATGCCCAAATGCTTTGCAGCAAAGGCTTTCAGAAATCAGCTTTGATAATTCTTTTCCCAGAGTGACAATAGAGTGATATAATGTCGGTCTAGTATTCTAAGTTGTGATGTAAAATTGGCAATAATTACTATGACTAAATCTACGCACACTCCAGTACAAGTATTATTATTTTGAACTTAAAGGATTTTTTTGATGAAAAAGAATTTATTCATGGTTTCAATGCTCACATTTTTACTCTTTACAGGTTGTAGCGAAAACAGTAGAAATAACAATCAAGACTTGACTAAGATAGGCGTAGCTATTTACAAATATGACGACAACTTTATGTCCTATGTACGTCGCCATATCGAATCAAGTGCCAATGAAAAGGCTACTTTATTTATAAATGACTCACAAAACGACCAAGCGAAACAACTTGAGCAAGTTGATACCATGATTGCCAAGAAAGTTAAGAGTTTAGCAATTAACTTAGTAGATCCTCATGCTGCTGTAACAATAATAGCAAAAGCAAAAAAAGAAAACTTACCCGTTATCTTTTTTAACAAAGAGCCAGAATATGAAGTTTTAAATAGTTATGACAAGACTTGGTATGTTGGTACTGATTCTAAAGAATCGGGAATACTACAAGGTCAAATAATAGCTAATTCCTGGACTCAAAATAAAGAAAAATGGGATCTGAATAAAGATGGAAAAATTCAATATGTTTTATTAAAAGGTGAACCAGGACATCCAGATGCAGAAGCTCGTACTAAGTATGTCGTCGAGGAAATTAAGAATGCAAACATTAAGGTTGAAGAATTAGCAATTGATACAGCTATGTGGGATACCGCTAAAGCTGCTGATAAAATGGATGTATGGATATCTAAATATGGTGAAAATATTGAGTTTATAATTGCTAATAATGATGCTATGGCTTTAGGAGCTTTATCATCTTTAGAAAAGGCTGGATATTTTAATAATAACAAAATAATTCCAATAGTGGGGGTTGACGCTCTACCTGAAGCATTGATAAAGATTCGAGAAGGCAAAATAATTGGTACAGTTTTAAATGATGCTAAAAATCAAGGTTACGCTACCTTTGATTTAGCTTTCAATGCTGCTTTAGGTAAAGATGTTTTAGAAGGTACTCAATGGAAACTAGATGATAATAAAGCGGTACGAATTCCCTATGTCCCTATCACGAAAGATAACTTAGATATAGCAGAAAAATCTTATCAATAGAACATTGTCTTCTTACCCATAGAACAATGAATCAATCTTTTCAAAATCAAAAGCAGTCATTTCCAGAATATATCCTTGAAATGATTAACATTTCCAAAAAATTTTCTGGTGTTCAAGCATTATCGGAAGTAACCTTTAAGGTTAAACCTGGTACAGTACATAGCTTGATCGGAGAAAATGGTGCTGGCAAATCAACTTTAATGAAATGTTTATTTGGCATTTATCATCAAGATTCAGGAGAAATTTATTTATCTGGAAATCAAGTAAATTTTTCTAGTTCAAAGCAAGCATTGTATCATGGAATATCAATGGTTCATCAAGAACTTAATCAAGTTAGACAAATGAATATTATGGATAATATATGGTTAGGAAGATATCCTAAAAAAGGTATTTTTGTGGATAGGAAAAAAGTATTCAAATACACTAAAAATATTTTCGATAAATTTCAAATAAATCTCCATCCTAAACAGAAAGTAAGCTCTTTAAATGTATCTCAAATGCAAATGGTAGAAATTGCTAAAGCAGTTTCTTATCGTTCAAAGGTTATTGTTATGGATGAACCCACTTCATCTTTAACAGAAAAAGAAGTAGAATATTTGTTTTTAACTATTAATAAATTAAAGGACGAGAATGTAGCAATTATTTACATTTCTCACAAAATTGAAGAAATTTTAAAAATTTCTGATGAAGTTACTATTATGAGGGATGGTTTTCATATTGCTACTAAATCCGCTCAAAATTTGACTAATAATTTAATTATTGAGATGATGGTCGGGAGGAAAATCTCTAATCTATTCCCTGAGAGAAAAAATAAACCAGGGAATGTTATTTTAGAAGTAAAAAATTTAACCGCTTATCACCAACCTTCATTTAAGAATATTAATTTTGAATTAAGAAAAGGTGAAATTTTAGGAATAGCTGGACTTGTCGGGTCAAAAAGAACAGAAATCCTTGAAGGATTATTTGGAATGAGAAAGTTAACGTCAGGAGAAGTGACGTTACACAGTAAAAATATTAATAACTATACACCTCAAAAGTCAATCACAAATGGGTTTGCTTTAGTAACAGAAGAAAGACGAAAGACAGGTATTTTTAATGAACTTTCAGTTAGTTTCAATGTCACAATTGCTAATATCAATCATTATTTTAACAAATGGTGTTTAATCTCAGACAAAAAAATAAAAATACATACTCAAAATATAATTAATTCTCTGAGAGTCAAAACCCCGTCACAAAAGACTTTAATAGGAAATTTATCAGGGGGAAATCAGCAAAAAGTAATTGTGGGACGTTGGTTACTAACTCAACCAGAAATTTTAATGTTAGATGAGCCAACACGCGGAATTGATGTCGGATCTAAATATGAAATATATAAATTAATCAATGATCTAGCATCAAAAGGTAAAGGAATTATTATGGTATCTTCAGAAATGCCAGAATTATTGGGGGTTACTGATAGAATTTTAATCATAAGTAACGGTACAATTGCCGGTATAGTAGAGACTAAAAATACTACTCAAGAAGAAATCATGCATTTATTGTCGTTGTATTTATAATTTACAAGGTATTTGATCAATATTTTATAAAAGTCAATACACAAGTAATTTTGCAATGAATAAAATACTATTAAAAATTCAAAAAATGACAATTAATAATGCCATTTATTTGGTTTTGCTAGCCTTATTGAGTTTCATCATTATAATTTCACCTGATTTCTTGACAATTAATAACTTTCGTCTTGTTTTAACTCAAGCTTCAACTCGAATTATTATCGCTTTGGGTGTGGGAGGAATTTTAATTACTCAAGGGACAGACCTATCGGCGGGGCGTATAGTTGGATTAGCAGCAGTATTATCCGCTTCTCTATTACAAGCAACAGATTATACTTATCGTATGTATCCAAATTTGATGCAATTACCTCTCATAGTTCCGATTTTAATTGCTATGGCGGTTTCTGCGATTCTGGGATTAATTAATGGTGTTATTGTAGCTATATTCAAAGTACCACCATTTATTGCTACATTAGGTACAATGATTATAATTTATGGATTAAGTTCAATTTATGTAGATCGTCCCCCTTTGGGAGCACAACCAGTTGGTGGATTAAGCAAAAATTTTACTGATTTTGTTCAAGGTGGTTTAAGTTTCGGCATCGTTAAAATTCCCTATTTAATTATTTATGCAGCTATAGTAACAGTAATTATTTGGATATTATGGAACAAAACAATTTTGGGTAAAAATATGTATGCTATAGGAGGAAATACAGAAGCTGCAATGGTTTCAGGGGTCAATATTCTTAAGTCTTTGTTGATAGTTTATATCTTGGCAGGTTTATTATATGGATTTGCTGGAGTCTTAGAAGTGGGGCGTGTTGGTAGCGCAACCAATAATACTGGTGAGATGTATGAATTAGATGCGATCGCTGCTTGCGTAGTAGGAGGAGTTTCTACATCAGGAGGTATCGGTACTGTATCAGGAGTTGTGACAGGAGTTTTAATTTTTCAAGTGATCAACTATGGTCTCGCATTTATTGGGTTAAATGCTTATTTACAATTTATTGTAAAAGGATTAATTATTGTTAGTGCCGTAGCAATTGACATGAGAAAATATGTTATAAGAAATTGATATTCATTAAAGGACAGTAAAATAAATCAGCATATAGACTACTAAGTTATATCAAAGATGTAATGAGCAAAGTGAGCAATCATAATTGCTTAAATAATTACTCACTTTGCAGTCATAAGTGGTTTTGCTAATTTTGTTCTTGTTTTTTAGGAATTGTCAAACCAATGTAGCCGCCAACTCCTACCTGCGCCAGATCGATAAAAGCTGATCTGTAATCTTTATCTATTACTGCCAAAATTAGAGAACCACCAACTAAAGTTGCTACAACACAGACAACAACTAAATCTTTAATTTTCATTTGTTTGTTTCTTTTTGCTCATTGTTAATCTCAGTATAAATTAATTGAATAGCAGTGTCGATAGCAATTTAAGACAGTTCAAATAATATTTAAAGTTCTTTTTTTGACCCGTTAAGTGACATTTTGAAAAAGCAAGTTTCCTGTTCTGACCTTTTATGTTACTTTTTTAAGCATCAAGTGTCATTTTTTGACCTGTTAAGTGTGATATCGCTCTAGACCAGAAATGCTGGGAGACCAGAGATGAAAAAATGCAGCCAATCAACCATTACTTGCCGGAGGTACAGCAAGCGCAATTGTAGCAAACGCTACAAGAGGAACCCCCACATGGTGGATAAAATTGCAACATTAGCACAAGTCCTGGAGAAAGCGTTGTCGCGTCTTACTTAAGCCACCGCAACTGATAGCTGCATTCACGCACTTTCGCTGGTGGCTATTCGGTTTTTTGGCTGATGGTCAAATATTCGATTTTCCAATAATTTTTCACTATGGGATTTTACCACAATCTATTGAGGAGTGCTATACTGGGAAACTAATAATCTAAGTTTGTATCTGTAATTATACTGAGCTAACGTTTATGAGGCTAAAGCTTACACATAAGGCACTTGAAGAAGTTAAACTAGCTAAAGCAAAGAAGCAAAACGTTGAAGGCAGCAAACAAACTAATGCAAGTATTGCGGAGGAGGCTGGAGTCAGTGTGAGAACAGTTGGACGCTTCTTTCAGATAAAATATGTTTCTTCAGACTCCGCGTTTGCCATTATCCTAGCTTTAGGTTTAGATCCATCAGATTTAGAATTTGAACAATATAGAGATGATAGTGAAGAAATAGATACTGATGAAAATGAAAACTTTTATATAGAACGTCCTCCCATTGAAGCTCAGTGTTACAAAGAGATCCAGATACCTGGTTCTCTACTTCGGATTAAAGCACCTCAAGGATTTGGCAAGACTGAATTATTAACTAAAATTCTCAAGGAAGCCAAATCTCATGGTTGTCGAACAGTAAAATTAAGTTTTTCGGAGTTGGCTGAAGATCAATTAAGAGATATAAGCCCATTCTTATCTTGGTTTTGTAATAATATTAGTGAAAAATTGGGAATATCTCCCCAATCATCTCAAGAATTACAGAATATCAATTATATACCTGATTGTAAAAATTATTTTCAACAGAATTTGTTAAGTGAATTTGACTGTCCATTAGTTTTGGGATTGGACGTAGTAGATCGGATTTTTTCCTATCCTATTGCGGTTGAATTTTTAGGGATGCTAAGAAGTTGGCATGAGGAAGCAAAATCTTATCCAGTCTGGGGAAAATTGCGTGTAGTCATAGTACATTCTACAGAAGTTTATATTCCCATGAATGCGGAACATTCTCCTTTTAATGTGGGAATAGAAGTGGAGTTACCAGAATTTAATCTACAGCAAATCCATGACTTAGCTCAACGTCGTCAACTAAACTGGGATACTACAGAAGTGAAACAGCTAATGAACATAGTAGGAGGACATCCAAAATTAATAAATCTTGCCATTAATAAAGCTCGTTTTCAACCTATAACTATTAACAAACTTTTGGAAGTAGCTACTCAAGCCAACGGAATTTATCATAATCATTTACAAGAAATTTGGAATAATCTTCAACAGTATCCAGATCTTGTTGATGGGATGAAAACGATAGTTAATGCAACTCAAACAGTAAAACTAGAAGATGAGATAGAGTTTAAACTATATAGCATGGGTTTAGTTAAGCTGGATAATGAGGTAAAACCGCGTTGTACGTTATATCAACAATATTTTTCTCGTCGCTTTAGAAGTATATAATGAGTGATCAACGAAAACCAAATTATGAATATCAATGTGGTGGTAGTTTACCAATTGATCATCCTACTTATGTTGAGCGAAAAGCAGACAATACACTTTTGCATGAATTAAAAGCAGAAGAGTTTTGTTTTGTGATTAACGCAAGACAGATGGGGAAATCTAGTTTACGGATTAGAACAATGCAACGATTACAAGATGAAGGATTTACCTGTGTTACGATTAATTTAGATAGCATTGGTCGTACTCCTAAAAAAGATTGGTATAAAGAATTTTTAAAACAATTAGCAACCAAAATTATTCCCGAAAATAATGATAACGAATTAAATTTAGCCATTAATAGTTTTCTTTTCTGCACTGAAAATATCATTGATATACTCAAAAAGTTTACTCGCAAATTATTATTGAAAATAAGCGCAAATAAAATTTTTATTTTTATCGACGAAATAGATTGTGTTCGTAACTTGACATTTAATTATTCTGATTTTTTTGTTTTTATACAAGATTGTTATAACAAAGAATCTATCTCAAAAGAAAAATATTTAATTTTTGCTTTATTTGGCAATGCACACCCATCAGATTTACTTCGAGAACAACGAGTAAAGTTTAATATTGGAAAATCAATTCATTTAGAAGGTTTTAAACTGGATGAAATTGATCCATTAGCTAAAGGATTAGAGAATAAAGTTCAAAACCCTTATGATGTTTTACGATGGGTTTTAGATTGGACTAATGGACAACCAGTATTAACTCAAAAAATTTGTAAGCTTATCCAAGAATCTGAAGTCGATAGTTTTATTGATAAAAAATGGATTGATAATTTAGTTCAACGAAAAATTATTAATAATTGGGAAAAAAATGATAGCCCAGATCATTTAAGACCAATACGTCATAAGCTTCTTGACAATGAGAAAAGTGTTAGACAACGACTTGCTATTTATCAAGTAATTTTACAAAACGGACAGGTAGAAGCTGATGAAAGCCTAGAACAAAGAGAATTAATCCTTTCAGGTTTAGTATTTAAAGATAACAGCTCTATAATCATTTTCAATAAAATTTATGAAAAAATTTTTAATAAAGATTGGGTTCAAACAAAAATTAAAAAATTACGTCCTTACGCTCAAGAATTATCTTCGTGGTTAAAGTCTCAATATCAAGATGAATCACAACTATTAATTGGCAAAAAATTACAAGAAGTATTAGCATGGAAAAAAAGGAAAAATTTAGGTCAAGAAGATAATGATTTTTTATATTTTAGTGCGATATTAGATACAAGAGCAAAGGACAAATTAGGATATCTCAGTAGATACCATTTTGATTATGAGCTTGTGATGAAAGAAATATGGCAATTTACAAATGGCGATGAAACTTTAGATGATCACTTTATTAAGGTTATAGCCGATCAAAATAAGATTGCAAATCTCCTAGATAAGTCCTATAATAATCTTAGCCGTGAATGTCAAGAAAAAAATGTTAATGGTTTTTTTGAGTTTTTAGACAAAAACATTTTTTTTAGTAATGATGATTATCAATTATTAATCAGAGGATTAATCAGAAAATTTTTATTTAATATATCAAGAGCGAATAAAAATATGACTCCAGAACAATTAGAGCTTATTTGTAAGCCATTTGATAAATTAATTCAACCTTCGGGTAATTCCAATATACTACCTATAGTTAAGGAAATACTGAAGTGGTCAAATCTGCAAGAAGAGCTAACTGAAATTATTATTCAAATATTTATTGAAAATAAAAAGCAAATGCAAAATAATACCATAGAAGAATTAATCAATAGCCAAATAATTAAAGATTGGAAAAATAACAAAGCAGCAGAACATTTAATGTTTGTTCGTAATCGTATTTTAGAGAATCAAAATCATGATTCTTCTCTACTATTAAGAACTTATCAAAAAATATTATTAGGACAAGTAAATAAAAATTTAAATAGTGAAATTAAGGAGTTACAAAATATAGGATTAGTCAAAGAAAAACAAGATAAAAATATTGAAGTTTCTAATCCAATTTATCAAATAATTTTTAATGAGGATTGGATAAAACAAGAATTGAACAACTTAAAACCTTATGGACAAAAATTTGCTATATGGTTAAAGTCTAAGGGTCAAGACTTATCCAGTATCTTAGATGAACAGGAATTTGAAAAAGCAGAGGAATGGGTAAAAGACAATGAACTAGAACAAGAAGAACAAAAGTATTTATTTCGTTGTATGATATATCAACATTGCCAAAAGCAAGAATTGAATAATTAAAGATAATAATCAACAATAAATATAAATGAGTTTTATTTTGTATGAATAAAAATAATCTCTACTCAGAACTTAGTATAATAATCGACCCGCTAATTGAAAACAAAAAATTTAAATTTTTCTCTAAAAAAGTTATTCTTAAAAGAGTGTTAGAACTCAGTAAAGATGACCCATATATTGCTCAAACTTTTGTTCAACTTATTCTCTTGATTGAAGCTGAAAAAGAAAACGAGATCCTCAAAGTATTAGAATTATCTCCAAAAGCTAAAGACGGAGAAACAAGAAAAAAACGTACTGAAAATACTACACAGTTATTGCTCCGAACAGCTTTAATGAGTTTTGCTATTTGTTGGATCGGACTTGCGATTTTGAAAACAAACACCATTATCCCACTCGGATGGATGATAGGATTAGGAATATTGTTATTTGTCGTAGTACAAATTAAACACACAATATCAGTAGAACAAAAAATTTATCAAATTATTATAGCTATACTTCCCAATTTAGTTTTATTACTGATTCAACAAGTACAATTATCACCTCAGTCTTTAGTAATATTGACAATAGCAGTTAGTATGTTAGCAGCTATCGTGATGTTAATTTTCCAGACGATAGCACAAAAAATAGACAAAATCAACTTTTAAGAGCTACGAAAAACACAAACAACCCGAAATCCAATGGTATTCATCTTAATATTTTGAGGCTTGAAGTTACGTTTGGCACTACGACAACTCTTTGGAAAACTGTTCCATGCACCTCCGCGTATTACCCTGATTTGAGGCTCTTTTTGATTCAAAGCATTGTTATTATTGCGAGCGTCTTTATAATCAAAGAAGTAAATATCATCACACCATTCCCAAACATTACCATACATACCCTCCAATCCAAAATCATTAGCAGCTCGAATAGAGTTAACTAGAATTGTTTTCCCCCGATATTCTTTCGGTTTGTCCAGTTGTCCAGATTGATAAGTATAATTACAGTCATAATTAGCAACTTCTGGAGTAATTGTCTCCCCAAAGTAAAAAGGAGTAGTCGTGTTAGCACGACAAGCATATTCCCATTCGGCTTCAGTTGGTAGCCGATATGTACCTTCACATTTTTGAGTTAACCGATCACAAAACTCCTTTGCTTCCTCCCACGAAATGGTTTCTACAGGTAAATTTGTATTTTCAAGGGGATTCTCACCAAATGTTGAGGGTTTATCATCGAGATATCGCTCAATTTGTGGTAATTTTGCGACCTGTTCCCACTGTGCTTGAGTCACTGGATATCTACTCATATAGAAGGTGTTGACAGAGGCATTAATTTGTGCTTCGTTATGACTTCGACCCTTCTCATCGTCAGGAGAACCCATCTTGAATGTTCCTTCCGGAATTTTTACCATATCTAGGTCTATGCCATTACCTAAACTGAGCATAAAATGTTGAGCAGAACCACGCTCTGACCGCAAGTTGCCTGTTTTATCTAATTTTGCAATGGTAAATTCACTCCTTATATCATCAGGCTTATACCAAGGGGAATTTGGATTAAAAGACTTGATAATTACAATGATTATTGGTAATATAAATATTAGAATAATTCCCAAAACAAAGAGAACCAAAAGCTTAATTAAGTTTCGTCTAGACATTTTATTTTATTGAGGTGTAGGTATGTTAGCTGTCTTTCGACAAAATAATAATTTAAATTATTGTGTTTTGTTGTTTTTCTTTGCTATTATAGCAGGTTGCACAATTCTTAGTCAAGAATCAGATTTTAACCAAGCTAAAGGCTGTAATGATATAGGTATTTTACTGCCAGCTACAGGAGCAGAATCAGTACGTTGGGAACAATATGATCGCCATCATTTAGAATCGGGAATTATCCGTAAAATACCAGGTGTTACTATTCGTTATTTTAATGCTAACAGCAACCACGATATACAAGAAAAACAAGCAGATTTAGCCCTCAAAAAGGGAAGTTGTATTTTGATTATTGCTCCTGTGGATAGCAAAAAAGCTAGTACGTTTGTACAGAAAGCTAAACAAAAAGGAGTTCCAGTAATATCTTATGACCGTTTTATTGATGATAAAGACGTATTTTTTTATATTGGTTTCGATAACAAAAAAGTTGGGGAACTCCAAGCAGAATACGTTATTAATGAGTTTAATAAAAAAGAACAAGGAATCTATAACTTGAAAGAAGGAAGTAATTTAGTGATGATTAATGGTGCCAAAACTGATCCCAATACTAAAGCAATACAAGAAGGCTGGTTTGAAAAATTAAACAGTCATTTTGATGATAAAACATTAAACTTGGTGTTCCCTAATGGAAAAGATGATCCTGAATATTTTATGGATAACTGGGACGGTGAACTAGCAGCCAAAAAAGTTGAGGAGTTATTAAGAGAACGTCAAGGTGACATCCAAATAATCCTTGTCGGCAATGATGCAATGGCAAATGAAGTTATTAAGATTTTAGGCGATAAAACAGGGAAAATACTGATAACAGGACAGGATGGAAGTTTAGGAAGTGCAATAAATATTGTCAAAAATTACCAAGGAATTACAATCTATAAACCGATTGAAGATATTGCCGCAAAAACTGTTGAGACAGTAGTTGCTTTAAGTAATGGTTATGATACCAATAGCTTAATTAATAATACAGATATAAAAAGCCAAGTAAAAACAATTCCTGCCCATTTGTTAGTCCCTATAGCTGTCACTAAAGATGATATTGAGAAGACTTTGATAGAGGATGATTTATTCACAAAAGAAAAGCTTTGTAAAGGAATACAAGGGATTTGTCCCTAACAAAGAAAAGCCCTATTTAAATCCGACCAAATTCAACCATACTTGATCGAATTATTCATTTTACAATTGTTCAAGTAAGCTTGCCAAAAATCTCCTTTCCCAAAGCCAATTCAGTCGGGCAACTCTCCAAACCGTTCCCGATATCGATTCAACAACGATTCTATTTCCGTTAACTGTTGTTCGGCTTGCATTCGCTGTTGTTGCTCTTGTTCAGCGACTTCTTGGGGTATGGGAATTAACTGTCCCTCGGCACTAAAAAAACGCAACTTCGACTCATAAATCCCTAAATATAACCCCAACTGCTTGCTCCATAACCACCCTTGCTGATTCGGCGGCAATTCCTCGTACTCCCCATCGACTAAGTGAAATCCTTTAAACTCTAAGCTATTTGGATCAAACCAAAAATAGTCCGGAGTTCGGAAAACATCTTGGTATAGCTGCTTTTTTAAGCCTCGATCAGTCGCCGCTGTCTTGGGAGAAAGAATTTCGACAATCACATTGGGATACTGCCCATTTTCCTCCCAAACCACCCAACTTGGGCGCGGAAAGCGTTCAACTCCTAAGACTACAAAAAAATCCGGTCCCCGGAACTTCTCCGACTTACGCTGACGGGGAGAATAGTAAATCGTCAGATTCCCAGAGGCATAGAAATCATTACGCTCTCGCCACAGCCATTCCAAACAGGCGATGAGCAATGTCATTTGTAGGCGATGCAAGTCAGTTTCCAAAGGAGGTTCGTCACTGAGTATGTCACTGGGGGGAAAGACTATATCATCCCATCGTTCTTCGGGGGTTTCCAACTCTTGCGTGAAAGACATAGCAGTTCCACAATGAGAGTGCGATAAATCTAGTGTAGTGTGAAAGTGGTTAGCGGGTAGAGTCACTCTATAGCAAAGGCTGGTGGGTTTCGACTTCGCTCAACCCACCCTACGCAAGGGTTCAGACGAGCCAAAAATGCCAAGGTTCAGTGTAATTCCGCTTAAGATATCAGCCCAGTCAGGATTTCATTCTGATTTCATAATTAACTGATACC
>CAKZMA010000050.1 GCA_937127375.1 uncultured Coleofasciculus sp.
AAAAGTTCACTTTTCTTTTAAAGATTCCCCCGGACTTTGAAAACCCCCTGCTTTTGAAGGGGGACGGGAGGGGGATCTAATAGGGGGACGGGAGGGGGATTCAAAGGGGGGAACGAGGGGGGTCCGGAGTTGGGGTTAGGGGATGAGGGGGAAAATGTCGCCCTCGAAAGTATGCTAAATAATAACCAATACCACCCCATCAAATAATCATGCCTCAACTCATCCCGATTAAGCTCGACGAGCAAACCATCATCTATATTGAAGCCACAGATGAAGTAGACATTCCAGACATCACCACAGACGAAGAGGAAGACGGAGAGGACGCCAGAGAGGATGCTCCAGTTTCCAAAACCATTGAAGTCGCCAAAGCGCAAAAGCAGATGGTGCAGAATTTCCGAGCGATTCAAGGCACAATTCGCGCTTACACAATTTACACCTTAAGCGCCTTTAAAAAAATGGCGATCGCCAATGTCAACAAAGTTACCCTAGAATTTGGCATCGAACTAGGTGGTGAAGCAGGCGTTCCTTATGTCACCAAAGGAACGGCTAAGAGCAACCTAAAGATTACTGTTGAATGTTCATTTCCTGACTCAACTGAATAGGACGTTAAAATCAAATAAGCCAGCTACCTGTAAGGGCAAGGCAATGCCGTACCCCTACCATAAATGGCGTGTGTGCATAAGTCAACCCAACCTACAAAATTGGCGATCGCACTAGGGGTGTGGAAACCCGCGTAGGCGGGTTTGGTTTGTGTAGCTGCGGTTTCAACCGCCCTGTTTTATTAAATTAATGAATAAACTTTTACCGCTTCTACCTCCATGAATACACCTTCTGTGCCATTTCCCGCAATAATCGCTGATTATTTTGATAGACTTCCAGATACAAATTCGCCGAGTCACCTTCATCCATTTGCAAACGATAAACCGTATCCCCACGACGGAACGAATTCTCTGGATCATTCTGCTTATGTTTCACAGTAATCGAATCTCCCGTTCGCTTCGATTGTCCCAGATAAAACTGACCCGACTCACCCGCACAGATGGCAAAACGATAGTTGTCTGTTTCCCCAGCCGTTCTTAAGCTAGTTTCTTGGGGACATTGGTTATATAATCCCGTCTGTTCTACTTCAGCTAGCCGATAATAGGCTGTTTCTCCAGGGTTTCTAATATAACCCGTTTGTTGGAGGAATTTGCGTAAATCCTTAAAGAATGACTCTCTGTCATTTCCTTGATAAGCTTGACGAACACGGTACCAACCATCTTCACTTTGACCAAGCATATACTTATCCGCTAAATAAGCGGCTAATGCTCCTCTAGCCACACCAGGATAATCAGTTTCTTTATAACGCTGCCAGAGTTGATAGGCATCATTGTAGATCAGTTGTGGATAGCTGCGCGTTACATCTATCATCTTGCCATTGCGATACTGCCAAATCTGCAAGGGAAAAGATGAACCAGCATAAGACGTAAAAGCGTAGGCAAAGCTATCATCCCGCGTCCAAAATTCAGGAAGGTTATCTTCATTTAAGTCTTTAAATTCGTAACCCGCATTCCCCCAAAACTGTTCGGTTAGAGTATAGGCATCTTGAGCCGCATCGTAGCGATAAATCATAGAAACCCAACAGCAATGCGCTCCCCCCGTATAGATGTCTAAAATCACTTCGGGCTCGGCGTTAATGTCTAAGTTGCGGACTTGCAAATCCGTCAACCGACAAATTCCAAAGTCTGTTAATGACGATTGATTCAGTAAAATTGCCCCATCTCGACTGATTTGTAATTGGGCGTCATCTAAACAAAAGTCTTGGCTTTGATAGGAAAACTCAGCTCGAACGTTTCCCGATTCAGCGGTTTTGGTTTCGGCTACAGCCGGAGTGGCTAATCCCATAGAGCCGATAGCGATAATAGCTAATAAAAATAGTTTGTTCATTTTTCAGATTTAAAACAAGGGAACAGTGAACAGACGAAATTGAGGGTTCAACCGTAAAGTCCGTCTAAGTCAAATAACACTGACTTGAGAGTTTGTAGTCAGCGCTAAAGCGCTGATGGCACTCAAGTGCCTACTACGAACCCAGCTTAAGTCGGTGTCATTCTGCCTAAGTCATGTTTTATTGAACCGTTATATTATTGCCTTGTTCCTTGCCTTGTGCCATCTGCCTCCTGCCCTGGAGCCTTCTATCTTTAACCCCTCGCAGATTAGGATGTAGAGGGAGCATCTGTGCCAAGAGAGAGAGTCATGAATCAAACTGAACAAATTCTTTCCCAGTTACCGGGAGATGTCTTGGGAGGCTTGCGGAAGGCTGACCAATTCTGGCAAGCATTGCGAGACGATACTACGCCGATTCCCCAGGTGGTTAAGGAATCGAAAGAACCCTTGGGAACCGTCGATTGGGATATCATTATCTGTGGTGGTACCTTAGGCATTTTCCTGGGCGCTGCGTTGCAAAGGCGAGGCTGGCGCGTCGCCGTATTAGAACGGGGGATTTTGCGGGGGAGGGATCAAGAGTGGAATATTTCCCGCCCAGAACTTGATGTATTCCTGGAACTTGACCTGTTATCCCCTGAAGAATTAGAGGACGCGATCGCATCTGAGTATAACCCAGGTCGGGTGAGTTTTTTGGGGGGAGAGGATGTTTGGGTGCGGGATGTCTTGAATATTGGCGTTGACCCGGTTTTCCTCCTGGATACCCTCAAGTCCAAGTTTCTCGAGGCTGGGGGTCAACTTTTAGAAAAAACAGCCTTTGAGGGGGCGGTGATTCATCCGGATGGGGTACGAGTTGAGGCGGCGGGGGGGTTAAACACCCGGTTACTGATTGATGCAATGGGTAACTTCTCTCCCATTGTTAAACAAGTGCGACAGGGGGAAAAACCGGAAGGGGTTTGTCTGGTTGTGGGTAGTTGCGCTCAAGGCTTTACCCAGAATGATACGGGGGATTTAATTGTCTCTTTTACACCCATTCAGAATCATTGTCAATACTTTTGGGAAGCCTTTCCCGCCCGAGATGGCAGAACCACCTATTTATTCAGCTATCTCGACGCCCATCCCCAACGCCCCAGTTTGGGGTTTTTTATGGAGGAATACTTCCGGCTATTGCCTGACTATCAGGGGGTAGAACTCTCCCAACTTGATTTTAAACGAGTGTTATTTGGCTTTTTCCCATCCTACAAAGACAGTCCCATCAGAATGCCCTGGAATCGAATTTTGCCTGTGGGTGATAGCAGTGGCGCTCAATCCCCCGTCAGTTTTGGCGGATTTGGTTCCATGGTGCGTCACCTTAAACGTTTGACAGAAGGCATTGAGGAAGCCCTTAGCTGTGACGTTTTGACCCAAGACGCCTTGAACCTGCTGCAACCCTATCAGCCAAATATTGCCGTTACCTGGATGTTTCAACGGGCGATGAGTGTGGGCGTTGAGCAAAATCTCCCCCCCAATCAAATCAATGAGTTGCTGAGTGGTGTTTTTCAAACAATGGCACAGTTGGGGGATGACGTACTGCGCCCCTTCCTGCAAGATGTGGTGCAGTTTTCTGGATTATTCCAAACTCTAACACTGATTTCCCTAACTAAACCGGGACTGGTGACGCCTGTGATTCCCCAAGTTGGGTTAACCACCCTGTTAGATTGGATGGTGCATTACATAAATCTGGGTGTCTACAGTGGCTTATATCCATTAGGACAATTTATGAGCAAACCCGTAAACCAATTACCCCCGACTCCCCAATACTATTACCACCGTTGGCTAGATGCATGGCGCTATGGTTCTGGGGGGGATTATTAATCTAACTTGGTACAGGAGGGTGTGTCAGATGGGGGAGATAATGCAAAATTTAATCAGGGCGGGTTTTGCACAAACGTTACCATCAATCGCAAAAAGAAAGTCCCTAAACCCACCCCGACAAAACAGGTTCCCGAAGGTCATGAAGGGTCAAAACTTGATTGCTGACTCATTGGTCATTGGTTATCGAAAGGCGCTTTAGGACTAAGGACAAATGACGAAGGACTAAATAAGAAAGGATTATGAAGATATGGAAGCGCCTGACTGGAAGTGGGCGCAAACTTAGCATCACCACCAAGTTTGCGTTGGCATTTATTGCGCTGCTGTTGTTGATTGGTATTGTGTCAATGACAGGCTTTGTCTCTCTGCGACAAATGCGTAATGAGACCAAAGCGGTGCTTCTGACCAGTATTGAGGTGCAACGGCGCGGGTTTGAAATGGATGCAGCATTACGCAATGCCCGTCGCGTAGAAATTGATTTCTTTTTACGGTGGCCCAGCATTAATTTTTCCAGTACCAATCTGAATGATTTTCGCGACAAACACCGCCAAGAGATTGAAAAAGTTATCGATATTAGTAGCCAACTGCAAGAGCTTCTGGCTCAGGTTCAGGGGGGGATATTTAAACGGCAGAGTAATCCGGATTTGGTGGAGTATGTGGAAATTGTTGAGCAATATTCTCGCAGTTTCCAGGAAACGGTGGGTTTGGTGAGTAATTTGGGACTTGATAATGTTGGTGTCCTCGAACAACTGGAACAAAATTTAACCCGATTGCGGAAGCGCTTGGAACTCGCCGAGGCTCAAGAGTTTCTCGGATTAGTTAATCAAATGCAGTCCTATGAAAAGGAATATTTATCTACTCGTGAACCTGCCAGAATGGAGTTGCTGACTAAAACAGCGCAACAGTTACGTGAGCAAATTAACGCTAGTGCTAAATTTAATGATACCGAACGGAGACAGGCATTAAGATATCTCGATGCTTATCAATCGGTTGCCGAAGAGATCGTTAAACTGGATCAGGAAATTCAGGACAAAATTCGCAATTTTGATCAACAGGCACAGAGACTAGCAGATAAATTAATCGACTTGGCAGATGCGGAGGCGGATCGAGCGCGTCGAACGATTAATGACACCAGTTATACGGCGACGATATTATTAGTGGCGGCTGTGTTGGTGGCATTAATTGCGGCAGTAATTATTGCCAGACAGTTTGCTTCTGCCTTAAGAACATTGGATCGGGAAACTGCAAAATCCGAACACTTACTACTGAATGTTTTGCCAGCACCCATTGCCCATCGTCTGAAGCGAGAAGAGCGAACGATCGCGGATCACTTTAATGAGGTGACGGTACTCTTTGCCGATATTGTCGGGTTTACCGAGTTGGCGTCTCACACCTCGCCGATTGAACTGGTTGAGATTTTGAATGTGATTTTCTCGGAATTTGACCAATTGGTCGAGGAACACCATTTAGAAAAGATTAAAACGATTGGCGATGCCTATATGGTGGTTGGCGGGCTACCGATGCCGATGCTCAACCATACCGAAGCGATCGCGGATATGGCGTTGGATATGCAACGGGTGATTGAGCAATTTTGTCAAGAAACCGGGAAATCCTTTAGTATTCGCATTGGCATTCATACTGGACCGGTGATTGCAGGGATTATTGGGATTAAAAAGTTTATTTATGATTTGTGGGGAGATACTGTAAATATTGCCAGTCGTATGGAATCCCACGGCTTACCAGGGAGTATTCAGGTAACGGAAGACACCTATAAGCGCCTCAAGCATCGCTATCATTTTGACGATCGCGGTCCGATTCAAGTCAAAGGGAAGGGGCAAATGAATTGTTATTTGCTCACGGGGAGAAAGCAGAATTCGCCAACAATTGAATATATTGATTTATGAGCATTGATGGTTGACTGAGTATTATTACTTTATGAATCATTAGCGGCGACAGAACCACCTAAACAGGTTGATGTCGCCTTGCATTTTTTGGAGTTCCTGTTGGTGGCGTTTGGCGGTTTGGCGGTACCATTGGCAGTAGGACTCAAATTCTTGACGATACTGCGTTTCTCGGTGGAACTCTTGAGCGAGTTGGTAGGTGGCAAAAATATCTGCAGCAGGTGGAGGGGTGGGGAAAATTTGGCGGAATTCCTCTGACATGGCGATTAGGGTGGTTGGGTACAAGTCAAATCGCCCACGGCGTTTAGTTTAGGGTACTCTATATCCGGCTGAGTGTCCAAGGCGCGATCGCG
>CAKZMA010000051.1 GCA_937127375.1 uncultured Coleofasciculus sp.
TAATCCCTAAACCCGCCCCTACATCCCCTGCCCCACCTCACCTTACCTCCTGTCACAGTAAACTCCGCGCCTTCAGTTGTAAATAACGGTTAACCAACTGCTCACTAATCTGATTCGCTGGTGCATCTAATACCAACACCCCTTTTTGTTTCAATTGGGCAAAAGCTACCTGACGCTGGGCAATTAAATCTAACGCAACCGCACGAGAGTATGTTGCTTCTATATCAGAAGTCCGAGTGTGAGCAATAGTATCAACTTGGGGATCACGTAATGTCACACAAAAGGGTAAATAACGCGGCGTGAGGCGTCCCATGGCTGATAAGAGTTCAGCCGAAGCAGTTACATCAACAATATCGGTAATCAAAACCACTAAAGCACGACGAGTTTGTTGATTCACTAATCGCGTCACCGCGCCAAAATAATCCGGTTCTAATAATATAGGTTGAATTGGCGTCAATCGTTCTATTAATTTCGACAACTGATGCTGACCCCGTTCCGGTGGAATCCAACTGGTCATGTCTCGGTCAAATACACCAATTCCCACTCTATCGCCTCGATTTAAACCCGCCAAAGCCAGGGATAATGTCGCATTTAAACCCCAATCAAACCGCTTTAATCCCTGCACCTGTGCCGTCATTAACCGCCCTCGGTCGAGTAAAATAATTAACGTTTGCTCCCTCTCTGGTTCCAATACCCGGATTAACGGACGCGAACGGCGGGCTGTGGCTTTCCAATCAATGAGCCGAGTATCATCGCCAACACCATATTCCCGGAGTTCTGCAAACTCGGTTCCTGCACCCAGGCGTCGCGCTCGGCGCATGGTTCCGGTATTTTCTAAAGTGAGGCGAATCGAAAGTTCTCGCAATCCCAGCAAATCTGGATACACCGCCACCGTCTGACTCGCGGGGATAGTCCAATCCAGCCATGCTAATCCCCAGCGCCCCCGTTGTCGCACTTGAATATCTCCCCATTGATACTCGCCACGGCTTTTGGGGTGAACGGTGTAGGTGAATTCCTGCGTGTGATTGGGTTCCAGTTGGGCTGAAACAGTGGGTGTAGAGATGTCAAACTCTAGCGGGTAGTGATCACGCAGGCGAATCTGGACAGATGACGATCGCGATCGCACCGATAGTACCACAGGATTATCCCGCCCGATGGATAATCGATGTAACGGATAGCGCGTCACCGTGACACGATGCGGTTTAACCCGTTGTCCATCCCAAACCGCTAAACTCAGGACAATCGCATCAAATCCCAGAGTTCCCCAAATGCTGCTTGGCTGATTAAACACAACAGCCAGCAAAAGGGCGATTACCATACCCAGTAGCAGCAGCCAATAAAGACGTTGTGACGGAATAATCATATTAGTGTGTAGGGGCGGGTTTCACTATTATCGTTTCTTGCTTCACCCAGATGCAACTAAACCCGCCCTGACTAGGGTTTGAATTTTGATTATTCATAGCAATACCCATCATCGCGGCACCGGAACTTGCTTCAATAACGACGCAATCACCCCATCAACCATCAACCCATCCAACTGCGCCTCTGGTTTCAAAATCAGACGATGACGCAACAACGGCGGCGCAACCGCTTTCACATCATCTGGTGTCACATAATTCCGCCCCGCCAACCAAGCATACGCCTTACTCGTTTGTAACCACGTCGCCGTCGCCCTGGGAGACGCCCCTAATGCTAAATCTGCATGGTTACGTGAACCTGCCACTAATGCTAATAAATAATCCAATATTTTCTCATCCACATCAACCCCTTGCACCGCTTTACGCCCATTCAGAATATGTCCTACCGTTGCCACAGGTTTGAGACGTTCCAAATCAAAGCGTTTAGCCCGAAATCCCTTCTGCACATTCAGCAACATCTGCTTTTCGGCGGCGGTATCCGGGTAATCTACCACCAGTTTAAATAAAAAGCGGTCTAACTGCGCTTCAGGTAACGGATAAGTCCCCTCAAATTCTAGGGGATTTTGAGTCGCAATCACCCAGAATAAGTCCGGTAAAGGCAAACTTTCTCCATCTAACGTTACCTGCTGTTCTTCCATCGCTTCTAGTAGCGCGGCTTGGGTTTTGGGCGGTGTGCGGTTAATTTCATCCGCCAGCAAAATCTCCGTAAAAACAGGTCCTTGCTTGAGACTAAAACTGCGGCTATTCAGGTCAAAAATATTGGTTCCGAGAATATCCGAAGGCAAAATATCAGGGGTAAGCTGAATTCGGCGAAAATCGGCTTGGATTAATTTTGCCATCACTTTTACGAGTAATGTTTTTCCAGTTCCCGGTACACCTTCGATAATGACATGACCCCCACTCAGTAGGGCGACAAGTAACTGTTGTACAACAGTCGATTGACCCAAAACAACTTTGCCCAGGGTTTGGCTGATGCGATTAAAGATGGTGTTGTCATTTGTCATGTTTCAGGGAATAAGGAACAGGGAACACCTCGACTTCGCTCGGTGTGTCACAGGGAATAGGGAACAGGGAATTCTAGAGTTCATAATTGGGTCGGGGCGGGTTTAGTTAAGTTAGTGGTTTAAGTCGGTGCGTTATCGGTAAAACCCGCCCCGACAAAGTCAAAACTTTTTATAATTGTGACCATTTTCTTAACCAGTTTAGCAAGTCGGATTCACTCAAACGGCGTTTGTTAGAGGAGACTTGCAGCAGTTGTTCTAACTCTTTGGCGGGACGCCCCGTTTGCCTTGCCCAAGCCGCTATAAGGGATTGATGGTTGAGGGGAGTCTCTCCTAATCCTAAGTCTTTCTGGAGTTGTCGCTGTTCTGCTTTGCCAACCCTATCTACGATAAAGTCATGACTCCCCGCTTTGAGTAAGACACCAGCTAGCGCCCGAATGTACGCTTCACTATTATCCACCACTGGGGCGGATAGGGTGACAGGTTGTCCAAAACGACGATTAGCCGCCCAAATTGCCACGAGTAGGATAACAATGCCTTGGATTAGCAGGGGAAATAAGGGGGTTTTGATTAAATAACTGATTGCATTTTCGCCAACTTCGCGTTCTATTGCTTCTTTGTCTTTGTAACCATGAATGTATTCATCGACCCATAGTTGATTGGCGTTAGCAGATGAGTTAATCGTTTCATGTCTAATTTTATCGCCTAGGTTTTCCTGGGTTACCAGTTTAGCTAAGAGTTCATAATTGGCTGGAAAATCTTGATACGCATTGGCAGCGAAATGGGGAGTGGTGACGAAAACAACCTGTCCTTTTCCGCGTTGCTGTTGCCATATAATCGCGCCAAATTCATCACCGAAAATGGTGTCATTGCTGGACTTATGTCGCCGCCTGGTGTCAATCTTAACGTTGCCAACTGGACTATCTTGTCGGGTGCTAAATGCGGCTTCGGTTACGGGTTGGTGAACACCTACGATAACTAGGGTATTACCCTTTTTAACCCAGTCTCTCTCTTGAGTATCTAATTGATTTGGAACTAAACGGCTGTGAACACGCAACAAGGTGACATCTTGGCGATCGCCGAATTCACTCAAGGGTTTTTGCCAGCGCTGGAGGGGAGTTCCCCGTTCTGCCATAAA
The DNA here is from genome assembly GCA_937127375.1 of uncultured Coleofasciculus sp. Lineage (GTDB taxonomy): Bacteria > Cyanobacteriota > Cyanobacteriia > Cyanobacteriales > Coleofasciculaceae > Coleofasciculus. The sequence goes on from CAKZMA010000051.1 coordinate 3,558, forward strand.
TGTATACCAAGCCCCGTAGCCATCGGGGGCGCGGTTATAGGTTGAGCCACTATTGAGTTTATTGCTAGCTGGTGCGGCGACTAGAGTAATCAGGATTAGAACCGCGATCGCGATCGCACTCAATACCCCTAACCGTCGTTTGGAAACCTTCATCACCCTTGATTGATTTGTTGATAGGCTTGCTGACACTCCTCAAACAGCGATCGCGAGGCTGGAGTCTGACTGAAACAAAGCTGTTGATGAGTCATCAGCAAGCGTTGATAGGCTCTTTTGTGAGGGAACTGTTGGACTAAATGCAGATATTCCCCATCCGTGCGACTGGGTTGTTGGGGAACATGTCCACTATCATGTAACTGTTGTAGCATAGCTCGATACAGGCACAAGCAGGCGTCACGATAGTTACCTTGAGTTTGGGCGTTGTGCGATCGCGCCAACCAATCAGCAACGGATAAGGTTCTATCTGGCGTGGTTGTAAGTTTCTCAGATTGCTGATCCAGTTGGTTTCTCCACGAATAAACATAAGGAGAAAACCGTCGCATGAGTTGTAGAACAATCCAGCATACCAGCAAAGCAATCAGTACCCAAAAGATTACCCTAGCAATAAAGAACAGAACTGGCGAACTTAACCAAGCGGGTAAAGACCAACCGGAACCCCCTGGAAAATCCGGAGAAAATCGGGATAATTGGAGTTCCCACCATTCTCCCACTTGTTTTTGCCACTGCTGAAACTGCCAAGCCCAATTACTTTTCTCGTAAGATCCGGTAGACATGGTTTGTGAAATCCTGCCCAGGCTAACTCTGTGAGTATA
>CAKZMA010000052.1 GCA_937127375.1 uncultured Coleofasciculus sp.
GTAGTTTGTAGTAAGGGCTTTAGCCCTTGATTCGCTGGGGTTAACGACAGGAAACTGAACCTACAACTACTTATCAAATCGATACGTCAGGATATTTTTCTGTTGCCTGTTGCCTGTGTTAGACTGAGCGCTAGCCGAAGTCTGCCTGTTGCCTCTCCCCACCACAAGACGTTCCACCGGAACGTCTCTACCACAGCAGCCCCTAAGTAGTCGGACAAAGACTGAGACAAAAAAAATTGGGAGATACTTTGCATCTCCCGCTTGGTTTGACCGGGAATTAGGGATACAAGCCCCGTCCTTTTAGGACGGCTTTTATTTGATAAATCGCCCTGTTGTTTTGTCAAACAGTTGTATAATGGTGTTAGGAGGTGATGCAATTGTTTAATCTAACCTACGAATTCAAGCTTAAACCAACTAAAAACCAGGTAGCCGTTTTTGAGGAATGGTTAGAACAATGCCGCAAAGTTTACAATTATGCTCTTTGTGAGCGTAAGGACTGGTTTAAATCCCGTAGTTGTCAGATTAACGCTTGCTCACTCCGATCTGAATACATCATCCCGGCTGATACTAAACGCCCCACCTATGCAAGTCAATGTCGTGGGTTAACCGTGGCGCGGGCTAATATTCCGGCACTTAAAGCCGTTCAGGTTCATGTGCTACAGCAAACACTTAAGCGTCTAGAGAAAGCGTTTGTCAGCATGTGGGAACAGGGGCATGGGTTCCCACGGTTTAAGAAAGCTGGTAGGATGCGGTCGTTTGTATTCCCTCAATTGGGAAAAGACCCCATTCAAAGGGCTGCGGTTAAGTTGCCCAAGATTGGGTTAGTTAAATTTAACCAATCACGCCCAATCCCAGAAGGGGCAACCATTAAACAAGCCCGTGTAGTCAAACGCGCATCCGGTTGGTATGTCATGCTAACCCTACAGTGGGATCTAGATGTGCCTCAGCCAACACCCCATGGGGAAGCGATAGGGATAGATGTAGGGATCACTCACTTTGTCGCCGTGTCTAACGGGAAGTTATTTCCTAATCCAAAGCCTTTTAGGAAACTTGAAAGCAAGCTTAAATTGCTGCAAAAACGAGTATCTAAAAAGCGTCCAGGAAGTAATAACCTTCAAAAAGCACAAACTCAAGTCAGTCAATTACACGAACGGATAGCCAACGTTAGGAAAAATTACCATTGGGAATTAGCTCACAATCTTTGTGATTGGGCGGGTATGATATTCGCTGAATCCCTCAACCTCAAAGCATTAGCAAAAGGGATGCTAGGTAAGCATTGTTTAGATGCTGGTTGGGGTCAATTCTTGCAAATATTAGAGCAATGCTGCTTTAAACGTGGTGTGTTTTTCCGGAAAACTGATGCTAATAAAACTAGCCAGACTTGCCCCAACTGCCTAACAGAAACGGGTAAGAAACTGCTATCCGAGCGTGTACATAAATGCCATCATTGCGGCTATACCACTGATAGAGATGTAGCCGCAGCACAGATAGTCCGCATTCGTGGACTTGCAGCCGTGGGATACACGGTCAAGATGCTTTCTGAGGGTAAATTCATTTTCTACCCTGTGACGAAAGAATCCCCGCCCTATAAGGGCGGGGAGTATCAATAGACTAATATGCAGACTAAGAAAGACTAAAACATCAGACCAAATATCTAGGCAGCGACAAAGATGTCATTCACGTTATCGGCAAATGTGCTAGCAGACTGCCAACTCACGGTGGCTAACAAGTCGCCGCCTTGACGGATTTCTGCACCATTTGCACCATCAGCGAAACTCAACGCATTCACATCACTCACGATTAGAGAGGTCTGACCAAGCTGGAAGTTATTAATCACATCGAATCCAACTCCTTGTGAGAGGACGACATCGGCATCACCGTGACCCAGCCAGATGGTATCCTGACCAACACCACTATCAATGTAATCTGCTCCATTATTGGCACCATTGGCGTAAATGATGTCGTCGCCCTCGCCACCGAGAATATAATCAGGACATGAACCACCGTAGATTAAGTCATCACCACGACCACCGATAAGGATATCTCGACCGCCATTTCCGTAAAGGGTGTCATCACCATTACCACCATCGAGATAATCCGAAGCAGAACTACCGTATAAACCATCATCGCCACCTCTACCATAGATGGTATCGCCGCCGCCGTTACCGTAGAGAAGGTCGTCATCAGCGCCACCATCGATATAATCACTCTCGTGGCTTCCGGCAATTGTATCGTTACCTGCGTTACCAAAGAGAAAATCTTCGCCGCCGTTGCTATTTATCGTATCATCGCCCGCTCGACCTTGGATGTACTCGTTAGCTGATGTGCCGTTGAGTTGATCATTTCCTGAGGTTCCCACAATTGATTCATGGGTGCTGATTTCAGCTATAGACTGAGTAGAACTAACAGTATCAAATGTGGAGACGAAAGAGGTGCCATCTTGCAAGGTTACTTCAAAGGAAACATCCTGCAGTCCGAAAGCACCACCACTGTTAGAAGAAATACCTGAACCACCAGAAAGACTGTCTGTGTCTATTGAGAAGCGGAATGAATCACCTACACCAAAGGAGTCGGGAGCAAAGTTGATGGTTACAGTTGGGAAATCGAATCCACTATCAGGAGAAAAAGAAATATCGCTAGCCGTTAAACCCACAAGGTCTACTGGAGACAAACGCTGAGACGGATCAAAATTTGCATCCGCATCTCCCCCAGCGCTTAGATCGAAGGTAACTGACTTGATATATGTGTTCGGCAGACCCTGATCAAAGGAAATACCATAAAAATCGGGATCGAACAAATTGGTACTACCTGTTGTATCAGCGATAATTGTTGTAAATTGTACAGCCATCAGATTTTCTCCTTCGTAAATAGTTGGTTTGAAAATGATACCCTCGTTTAAATTAATCAGGAGGTAATATCCTGATTGAGGATGATTGCGAAACGTTGTACCACCTATATTTTTGGTGGTTGCTATTGTTTCGGTATAGTCTCCGAAAAATTACTTCAAACGACTGTGATTTTAAGGTTCGTTTTGTTTTTTCCTGACCACAATTTAACTATAACCGTATTTTTACGCAGATCAATAAAGTTAAAATAAACTTTCTATAAAGTTTTTGTGAAGTTAAACTGTTTATAAAAACAAAAAACTCTCCCCTTAGGGAGAGCTAATTCATCTACCTACAAACTTGCATTAATATTTATCGAGAAAAGACAGTTTTTTCTCTAATTTGCTAACCATTAATCTGAAGGGTTCACTCTTGTCGTTAACCCTGTAGAGTCAGCCAAACTTTAATTGTTGTAATAATGGTTACGGCTTTATTTGGGATGAGTTGGCATGATTAAATAAACGGCTTGGCTCAACACTTAG
>CAKZMA010000053.1 GCA_937127375.1 uncultured Coleofasciculus sp.
TAGTAGCGAGCAAGATGCAAAGCCTGCGGCATGGCTTCGCTAAACGCACTACAAGCAAGGATTTCGTCCGTTAAGTAGTCGGACAAAAGAAAACGACACCGTACTAAGTTGTGTAAACAAACCTCAAACCCTTACAAAGGACGTAGCTTGCTTCTCGCTCCCTTGAGTATGACGAATGACGAATGACAAATGACGAATGACGATCCCCACCGTTCACTTTAATTGTCCCCACCAAGTTATCACCTTAGGAGTCATCAGCGATGGGCATTGAGAATAGAAGATGGAAAGGATTATTTGCTCCCACTGAAGTTGTTGAACTGAAACAGATGTGTCTAACCCCTGGACAGATGTTTCAACCGGGAAAATATAAGGCTGAAGATTTACCGGAGATTGCTTTTGAAATGGGTTTGGTTGAGAGTGTAAAAACTGGGGAAACCCAACAGGATAAAGTTGATCCGGCTGCTGAAAAAGAGTAAGCTAAGATGCATTTAAATTGTGTATTTCCTGTTGCCTGTTGCCTAATCTTAACCTTATGTGGAATGTCACGATCCTTAAGGCTGGTGGGCAATGCCCACCCTACTTCGCTTTTTTTTGCACGGAATATAGGATTCAAAGCCGGGAGCATGTCAGTTTTGCATAAAACGCTCAAGCGAAACCCAACAGGTCGATGGCGTTGGGTTACTCTTCGAGAAGGCTTCGCCTACGTTCCTCAACCCAACCTACAAAGGTGACATGCTCCCTTCAAAGCCTCTCTCCTTGCAGGAGAGAGGTTTGGAGAGAGGTTTTCTAGATCCCGTGAAAAGTAAGGTTCCCTGTTGCCTGTTTTCTAATCTCAACCGTTAACTTTCTACTTATGAAAACCAACCCTTATGCTTGGTTAGAAGACTCTCTTTCGACTATCCGCAAAGCCAACTGGTATCGTTCAGTACAAGCGCTGCAAAATCGTCCCGGTGCGGTGGTAAAACTGGAAGGGCAAGAAGTCATTAACTTTGCCAGTAATGATTATTTAGGATTGGCGGGGGATGATCGTTTAATTCAAGCGGCGATTACAGCGACTCAGCACTACGGTACAGGTAGCACTGGTTCTCGGTTACTCAGTGGACATCGGGAATTGCATCGAGAATTGGAATGTGCGATCGCATCTCTGAAACAAACCGAAGATGCATTGGTGTTTAGTTCGGGTTATCTGGCGAATTTAGGTGCGATCGCGGCTTTAGTCGGGAAGCGAGATCTGATTCTGGCGGATCAGTATAATCACTCTAGCCTCAAGAATGGGGCAATTTTAAGTGGTGCCACGGTGATTAACTATGTCCACACGGATATGGAAGACTTAAAGCATCAACTGGTTCACCATCGCCACAATTACCGCCGTTGTCTGATTGCCACCGATAGCGTTTTTAGTATGGATGGGGATTTGTGTCCGTTGCCAGACATTCTCTCACTAGCGGATCAATTTAGCAGCATGGTATTAGTAGATGAAGCCCACGCGACGGGTGTTTTAGGCGTAACAGGTGCAGGCTGTGTGGAACATTTTGGCTGTACGGAATACCCCTTAATTCAAATGGGAACGTTGAGTAAAGCATTGGGGAGTTTGGGGGGATATATCGCAGGTTCAGCGACTCTAATTGATTTCTTGAGAAATCGCGCCCCTAGCTGGATTTATACCACTGGATTATCTCCGGCTGATACGGCGGCGGCGTTAACGGCGGTTGAAATTATCCAAAAAGAACCGCAACGTCGCGATCGACTCTGGCAGAATGTAGAGATGCTCCAGTTTCTGATTCGGGAAAAGCTATCTGATCTCCATGTATTGCCGTCTGAATCTCCGATTCTGTGCCTTCAATTTACTAGCGCCAAAGAGGTTATGAACACGGCACAAAAACTAAAATCCGCAGGTATTTTTGCCCCAGCGATTCGTCCTCCCACTGTCCCCACAAGTCGGATTCGCATTTCTGTCATGGCAACTCATGAACCCACCCACTTTCAGTTATTGGTGAAATCACTTCGGCGTGGGTTGGCTTAA
>CAKZMA010000054.1 GCA_937127375.1 uncultured Coleofasciculus sp.
GCCGGATTTGACAATATTTCTACTGTTAAACCGACTCGATAAACTTCTACTGTTCTATTTTGTGGATCAATTAACCAACCCAGTTTAGCCCCATTATCCATATACTCCTGCATTTTCTCTTGCAGCGACTTCAGAGTATCCGACTGCGATCGTAACTCCACCACAAAATCCGGGCAAATATTAGCAAAGGTTCCCTTTTGTTCATCAGTCAGTGCATCCCAACTTTCTTGACTAATCCAACAAGCATCCGGGGCACGAGTCGCACCATTAGGTAAAATGAAAGCCGTTGAGGAATCAAACGCCTCGCCCGGTTCATCTGCATTCCGCCACCATATATACAACTCTCCAGAAATACTCCAATTCCGTTTGCCAGTTCGCCAACCTGTGGGTGGATTCACAATTAATTCTCCTTTTGCCGTTCTCTCCAGGTGTAATTCTCTATTGCACTCTGCTAGAGCTGTAAACTGTTCTGGAGTGACATATAGCTTCATGGTTTTTGGTAACTCAAGTAACAGAGTTTCGGTTTCCGGTTTTGCTGGTGTCTGTACCATTTTGACCTCTCCTGTCATAGAGATTAGCGATCTAGGCAGTTAAAAACCCAGTTTCTGATTTAAAACGCGATTATTTATATTATCCATTTGTGTTGGTGCGTTACGCGGGGAACACAATTCATTGGAGTTTCCCCTAAATTATTGCTGAGCTAACGCACGATGGCGGACTGACACAGCTAAAATTGTGAAATAGATTTGGCGGTGAAATTGGGCGCACGCTATGCGCCCCTACAATTCTAATCCACCAATTAAGGTGTGCCACGCCACTACTTGCTACTGGGGCGACTATTTCCGCATCACCGGAACCAAGACATTCAGCAATCGTGCGATCGCACCAATTAATACAGCGATCGCCAGAATAATCTCAGCAGGGCTGTTTCCGTCTCGCATCCAAGTAGAAGGAGGTTCCATTGGAATTTGAGAAGGTGTAACCAGTTCAATGGGTTGATTAGTCTGTTCCAATTGTACGGGGGTTTTCTGTTGGTCGTTCATGATTTCATCCTCATCAATTCGCTGATGAAACCAGATTAATGGTACTGTCTGGTTAACCTCCAGACCAATTCAGGACAGATAATAAGTTCCCTTTTCTGTCCTTCCAAACAAGAGTTAAGACTGGCTAAACTATAGCTATGCATCCTGTAGGGAATATTGCCGTTCCCTTACCCCAAGAGGAAACTGTTATGGCTCAAACGCGCAAACCTCGTGGTATTTCAGCAACTCAAGAAGGATTAGAAAAACTCCGACAAGCGAAGGCAGCTGGACAAGATGAGAATGGAAAGCGTTGGACGAATGAACGCATTGCACAAAAAGCTAAGGTAGACACAAAGACAGTTCAGCGGTTTTTCGGGGGTAAAGGAGTTGATCGGGATTCTGTGATCGCAATTGTCCAAGCGTTAGGGTTAGATATAACTGAGGTAGTCGATCCCAAGGATTGGAACCCAGCCGAACGGACATCGGATACGATTAACTGGCGCGAAGTCTGCGGTAATGTCTTAGCACAACAGCGAGAACAACAGCGACTCCGGCGACAGGCGACTGAGCGAGGTTTTGAACTAAATGTCTATGTGCCATTGGGATTAGTCGAACGCAAACAACAACAGCGTCGGCGTGGGGATGTACCTCGTGATCGGGTGTATCAGCTAAGTGAAGAAGTCATTACCAAAGAGTATGACAATGAGCAGTTTCTCACACAAGTCATTAACTCTGGAAAAAGCCAGCGGATTGCGATTATCGGCGAACCTGGTGCGGGAAAGACAACGCTGCAAGAAAAAATAGCCGTTTGGATACACAAGCACAACCAAGGCTTACCGATTTGTATCCCACTGGGAGGGTTACAAGGGAAATCCCTGACAGATTATCTACAACAGAAATGGCTCAAAACGGCGCTACAATTCATTGAACCGGATGCTGTAGACGTGGAAGCGCGACATATCGCTTCTCTACAAAAACAGTTCCGCGAGGGTAAGGTGTGGCTATTGTTAGATGGGGTAGATGAAGTGGCGGCTACCTCAGCCGTGGAAGCGTTAGCCACTATCAAGGAACAATTAACAGATGGGTTAGTAGAGGCGCGGGTAGTGTTGACTTGTCGCCTCAATGTTTGGGATGCCAATGTCAATGGTATATTGGCTGGCTTTGAAACCTATAAAACCTTGGAGTTTAAGCCGGAACAGGTGGAAACATTTATTGAGGAGTGGTTTACTAAAGCGGAGGAGTCGCAACGGGGAGAATTTTTACTGAGGAAGTTACAGGAACCGGGGAAAGAACGTATCCGGGAATTGGTGAGAAATCCGCTACGGTTGTCGCTGTTATGTCAGACGGCATATCTGCTACCTGTGGAGGAACCTTTGCCAGAAACGAAGGCGGCTCTTTATGATAGATTTACTCGCTATTTTTACGAGTGGAAACAAGAGCAACATCTGACAACTCGAACTCAACGACAGCAATTAAACCAGGCACTTGGCGAATTAGCTAAAGCAGGAATTAACAGCAAAACTAGGTTTAGGTTAGGGGAAGATTTCGCTTGTAAGATAATGGGTGAATCCCTATTCGATTTAGCCTGTCGTCTGGGTTGGCTCAATTTGGTGGAAAGAGATGCAAACAGTGATGAACCTGTCTATGCCTTCTTACATCCTACATTTCAGGAATATTTCGCGGCGTGTGCGATCGACGATTGGGATTATTTTCTAAATCACGTTCCTGAGAATCCAATGCAGGGGACTTACCGCATTTTTGAACCACAGTGGAAAGAGGTAATTTTATTATGGCTAGGGCGAGAGGATTTGGAGAAAGAAAATAAGGAAGAGTTTATTACAGCGTTAGTCAACTTTGACGATAAATGCTATAGCCTTTATGGATACCAAGCTGTTTTACTAGCAGCAGCAGGAATTGCCGAGTTTAGAGATTGCCAAATAGCGGATTATATCATCAACTGGATTATTCAGTTAAGCTGTGGCTATTATATTAACTATGGCAATTCAACAATTCATTTCAGTTATGGTTATTCTTGGCAACCCTTAAAAGAGGAGGATGTTAAGCTTTTTATATTTTGGGAGACTATTAAGCAGGCAGCTAGAACGGCTGTTATAGAAACTGACAAAATAAAAGTAATTAAACTTCTAAAACATCAAGTAGATTTATGCTTATTAGAAATGGGGGTATTAAACCTTTATGAGTTGCAAGAACTGCCATCACTATCATTGAATTATTTAATGATTGAAATAGAGGTATTTTGTTTTTTGGTTGAAGTGATTGATTCAATAGGTAATAAACTTGAAGATATCTTTAAAATTCTGTCAATAGACATAGAGAGTCAATCATTTAACGCCATAGCAAATTATTTATCTAAAATGATGCCTCAAGTGATATATGAAAAAATTGACTTGCTGACAAGTATTGACGGAAAAACACCAGAAAACAATAGCCGTTTCATGCAATTACTAAAGTTCAATAAAAATGAATTAATTAGTATAGAAGTTGCTAGAAAATTAAAAGATACAGATATTTTGATTGAAATAGCAAAATCCAGTGACAATTACACAAATCAAATTAACGCCATTTATAACCTGTATAAAATCAACCCGCTAAATCAAATGATTATTGACCAGCTAATTTCTCAAACTGTCCGCAAAAATAAAAGCAATAGTAAAGATGAATTGTTTCAATTTTATTTAGGGTTTTTGTTTTATATATTTAATGCAAGTAAATCAAATAAAACTTCATTCACTGATCTTGTAAATTCCAATCCTAAGGGATTTAAAAAAATGGCGCAAAAAAGCTTTGTTATAGACAACGTGATTCTATCTATGGGCATGAAATGCAAACTAATTAATCCTTCTGATGTGTTATTTGATTTTAAAAAAAGGATTTCATATCCGTTAACAAAAAAAGATTGTAAAGATTTCTATAATGTTTTTACACGGATAAAAAACCAACTATGGCACTGTACCCAAAATATGTCTTACCCAGACTTCTATCAAGCTTGGCATCAAGCAAACACGGATCAGAAAGAGCAGAATTGAGCGATCACGGAACTGATATGAGTAATTAATGAACGTTGAAATCATTGGGTCAATGACTAAAATCGAAACAATTGCAATTAGCAAATAGATTCGTGAGGTAGCACGGCTACGAAAAATATATTCTATAGGAATAAGGCAAAGTCTCTACCAAATAATGTATCCTAACCGCTATTGCGGTTGCTATACTTTGTCGCTAATTGCGGCGGTGTTACAATTGAAAAACTTAAGCAGTATGTCTAGAATCAAAAGCGCCCTGATTCATCCCGTCACTGAAAGTGAGGGTCTTCTCAGGGCATCAAGATAAGCCCTCATCTACTGCCAAAAGTCATGGCGAATCTATTAATTATCGAATCAGGCGGTAAGGTCAAAAAACTTAAATCCATTCTCGGTGCTGGCTGGACAGTTAAAGCTA
>CAKZMA010000055.1 GCA_937127375.1 uncultured Coleofasciculus sp.
GGGTGTGTGTGATCATTGAATCCCTAAACCCGCCCCTACAATTACTGTTAACCAGGATTACAGCAACAACCATTTTAGGTGTTTTCTCTCAACCAATCTTGAAACTTCTGTGTCTCTTCCAGCGCCGGATTGATGGAAAACCAATTCCCGTTGCGATCGCGGTATTCATAGACGAACATGCTACGGAGTAGAGTGGTGTATTCCACGTCTCCTTTCACCGTCTGTTGTTGTACCACCTGAAACAGCAACTCCCATTCCTCATCATCAATGGATGAGGTGAGGTAATCCCGACTTTCGCGAATTACGCCTTCTAGACAATCCCGCGAGATTGGGGGGTCCATTTGTCGCAAACAGCCAAATAGAAGTCCCAGTAAGTTCCGCAGATGCCCACCGCTGATTTGACAGAGACGATCTAAGGTTTCAGTATTATCAAAGACTTCGGGAAGTAAGGCGAATCGTTGTGCTGGAGTATAGTGCGGAAATGCTCTCACTAAGACCATTTGCCGCAACAAATCCATCCCTTCTTTACATTCTGATCCATCCCGTTCGCGCACAGGAACCATGGGTAATATCGTTGGCGGTAATCCACCCCCTAACCGATTTTTTAGAATTTCCACATCATTGGAAAAGGTTAACGATAGAGGAAGGGTATAAACAACGTGACAATTCAGTTTCCGTAATTGGTCACCTCGGTCAATAAATAAGTATTCGGGTTGTAAGCGTTCCGAGGGAAGCGGACGATTATCTACCCGATCCAAATTATCGACAATCACCACCAGCCCAGCCTTTCCCCGTCGTCGCAGTTCCGTGGTTGCCCGTCCTAATAGTTCGGTATTAATCGATTCTAAAATACCACTGGTACGGGGTTCTAGATATTCCCGTAAGCGGCGGCGGAGTTTGGGACTTTCTTTAGTTTTGGCGGTAATTTTACCAATGCCAATCGAGAGTTCGGCTTCGGCATTCAGTTCAATCGGCGTTTGCAGGAAGTCGGCAATTTCACTAAACAAATTGGCAAAATAACCGGGTTTCAGTTTAATTTTAATCGCTTCTAAACTTTCACTGACCCGACCCGCTACACTGAGGAGAATATCAGTAATATCGACATCTGCCATATCTAAGTCTTGGGAGGACTCAAAGTATACTACATAGTAGCCGTGCTTTTCTAACTCGGCTTTGAGTCGCAGCAATTCGGTGGATTTCCCGCAGCCAATATGACCCGTAAACAGTTGACAAGTGGGTTCATCGGGGGAAATTAAGGCAATGGTGCGTTGCAGTGACTGAATAATTCGATTCCCTCTCACCGGGGAAAAATCAATATAATACTGCTGATCTTCAACTTCCCCCACGGTTAAGGGCTTGCTGGGATTGCACGCTTTATAAAATCTCGGTAGATCTAGTCCCATAAGTCATCATCGTCCTTATGCTATTGTCGTTGAAAGACAGGGCATCTCGCCACGCGATCGCACTTGTCGCATTATCCTGGTTATTCTCGTCGTCACAATAACCCGCCCACCGACAGGTTTTGGGTTTTTCTTTCCTAGCAGCCAGGAAAAATGGGGGAGACTCTTGCCTATCGAGTGTAACCTGAGACGTTCTCGGGCTAAGTCTGGAAAATACGAATGCTTGATTTGCTGTGCTTCCAGAATGCGCTGAACTGTGACCTGCCTCAAGCAGTAAAATAGGGAACAGGAGGCTGACACTCAATAGTCGTTTATTCATTTTTTCCTACAAATTGCTAGCTAGATCGATGTGAGGATTGCGATTACTCTTCCATCCGTTTTCTCTTCACTATTCTGGACGCCTCAGCCGCAATCAGGATACTATCGGGGTCTTGTTGTCAAGAAATTATCAAGATTGGGGATGGGTGATGTTTGTTAAGAAATGTAACGATACTCGCGATCGCGCATATCATTCAAGACCTAATCGTGAGTAATAGACAGAGACTCGTCCCCAGTTTGGCTATTGGTTAAGCTGAGGTGTTAGGTCTAACCATTCCTTAACTAATCACGAGTTAAAATAGTAGCTATGAAAAATTATCGGAGAGCGGTTATGGTTACGCCACGTCGAACGTTCCGCAAATTTACTCCCGTGCTTCTCAGTGTAACGCTGTGTTGGACAACACTGGCTTGTCAGGATTCAACCAACTATTCTCAGTCTGTAGGACAACAGAACACCAACACGGTATCCTCTCAGACTCGACTCACAGAGGGGAAGTATCCTATCCAGCAAGTGACCTACAATGACGCCAATGGGCAGTATACTTTATTTTTAATGAATTATACAGGCGCGGCGTACAGTACCACAAACCCGCAAATGATACCCCTGACGCCAGAGGAACGTAATAGTGGGGAACAAAGTTATCTACAAATGCAGAATAACCAAGCGGTTTTGCATTTGAGTCCAGAGTTTCAGATTGAATATATCCACGCGGTTACGGAACCAGCCAGTAACAATGAAATGGTAATTGTGCGTGAGGAATCAACCTACTGGCAACCCTTTGAGAGTGACGGGGAGATTGAGATTGAACTGGACTTTCATTCCCCTCGCTATTATATTCCACCCCCCTATCAATCCGGTCAAGTGCTGCATAGTGGTTATCATGCCTCAAGTTATGACCAAGCGGTTACGAAATATCAAAGCAACCACAACACACCACCGCCTGCAGTGCGGAACAATCAGTTACGTACATCGGGAGTCTTGCGGAAGTCAACCACGAGTCAAACCACAACTCCGAGAACCTCACCCGCATCCACGAATTCATCCAGTACAACCCCATCAACGCCAACGGATAAATCGAGAACGCCTCAAGCTTCACCGGGAACAACGAATCCAGCTACAACCACTCAATCTGCACCACCATCGACAGGTTCCTCAACAAATTCCTCCCCGTCTTCATCAAGTAGCAGAACCACGGGTTCGGGTTATGGAAGTAGTAATTTAAGGCAGTCTAGCCAATCGAAACCTAAGCCAAGTTCATCCCGAAATCGTTCATCGGGTTTTGGGAGTAGTAGCAGCAGATCTTCTGGGTCGAAGAAAAAACGTTGAATAATTTTATTGGAGAAGTTACATCTACATAAGTATAGCGGTTCTCAATTACGAATCGCACACCAAAATGTAGGGGTGCAAGGCTTGCGCCCTTATGAAATTAAGGACTCATTTAATTTAACGGTCTAGGTTCCAATTATGGATAATGATTTAGTTCTTTTTCTAGCAGGTGTTAGCTGTCTCATCCTTTATTTAGTCTTCTCAGCGCTAACTGAGATGGGGACAAAGCTTCCTTGGAAAAAATAACGAGAATCCTGGTGACTGGAAGTCGCTGCTACACAAAAAAAGTCCGCCTGCGCGGACTGGATTGTCTGGATTACAAAGTCAATATAGTTTTATCAATGGTAAGCTAATACAAGGTTTCAGGACTTTATCTAGACTTTTCATCTTGAACATTTATTCAACAATCCCTAATTACAATTTGACTTAAGCGCTTCAAAATTTTGAGAACGCTGTACAAATCTCCAGGGTTGCGAGTCGCTAACAAGTTTGATGTCGCGTATTTGGGATAGTCTTCCTGAACACATTTGACAAATATGAACGTTCCTCCACTGGTAATCATGCCATAGCTAGGTTTTTCTGGATTGGGATTTCCTAGCATATACGCCAACATTTGGGCAAGTCCGGCTTCAATGGAATAGGAGGCTCGTTTCGACTCGATAACCATAACCCAAAGCTGGTTTTTTAAGACTAATGTATCAATTCTTCCCCTGATAATTACGCCATCATCTTCCTCGACAATATCAATGGATTGTTCGGATTTAACGTAAAAGGGAGCTAGATAAAAATCACCAATGAAGAGAATAGGGTCTAAGACAGCCATTCTCACCACATCCTCTAGTAAGGGGGGATAGTTAAGCAGATTGAGATAACCCGCTTTTACTTTGTCTAATTGTTGTTTGTCGGAATCAGATAGATCGGGTAAATCTTCCTGCCACTCGGTAAAAAATTGGTTGTCTTCAACCAATTGGAGTCTATAGTTTTCTAGGAGATAGCGTAAATCTATATCTTGGGCTTGAATGATTTGTACCATAACGAGTTGGTGAAATTTATTGTGAAATAGAGTGGGTTCGTAGTAGGGGATGCGAGTCCTTGTGCCTTATGTCGCACTGCGAACTAAAATAACAGTACTCTTAACCCGCCGCGCGATCGCTTCCGGTATATTCTCCTGAATCATTAGCTGTAATAGCCCTTCCCGACTTGCGCCTAAAACCACGACATCACATAATTGGTTATTGGCGATATAAACCACCGCATCAGAAACCTCACTGGCGCGAATGGGAATCCGGCGAATCCGACCCTCGATTTGTTTCTTTAAAAAGTCGCTAGCTTTTTCTATGGCGGTTGTATCCGTAATCGTATCTTCTGGATCAAAGACTTGGCATAATCGAATATCAGGTGGTTTACTACTTAAAGGAATTAACGCTGGCAGAAAATCCAAGGCGCGTTGCGAATTGGGACCACCTGCGATGGGAATCAACCAACGCCGAAAGAAGGGAGGGATATAAGGTGGATGCATCATTTCACCCAATTTCACGACCATCACATCACAGGGCGCTTGGCGAATCACCGCATCCACTACCCCACCAAAAATGTGTCCAGGGGTTGAGGTTGAGCCTTTCCACCCCATCATCATCAAATTAATATGTCGCTCTTTAATGGTTTCTAGAATCGCTTGAGTAGTATCCTGACTCACCCGTATTTGAGTATGAACGGGTACATTCCAATCTCGTCCCCACTTTTCCGCCTGACGTAATAACCGACGACTGTTTGTTGTTTTTACTGGCGTTTCTGCCGGAGAATTGCTGCGGGAGACGATAATCACTTGTAGACATTCCAATTCATAGTCGCGATCGCGGGCGATGGCGGCGGCGAGTTTGACTAATATGGGGGCGGTTTGGGGATTGGCGATGGGAACTAATAACCGTCCTCGTCCCGTTTCTGGCGATCGGGTTTGATAAACTACATAAGAGGGTTCTAATTGTGATCTAGGCTGAGTTGTTTTACTATCAAGCTGATCCAATTCTGCTCGAATAATATCGCTGCGGGTAATAATTCCCAATAACTTACGCCCTTCTGTTACCGGGAGACGACTGAGGTGGTAACGGTTGAGCAAATACAGCACATCGACTAAACTCGCCCCTGGCTTAACCGTTATCGGGTTGGGTGTCATAATATCCGCTAAGGGTGTGGTTCCGGGAAAAGGACAACGGGGTGGATTGCCTTGCATTTTTGTCGCCTGTGTGATATCTGATTGACTAATAATCCCCACTAGCGTCCCCCCATCCACCACGGGAAATCCTTGGTGCGTCGAACGAGACACCGTCTGTAAGGCGTCATCGAGGGTCATCTGGAGGGATAAGGTTTCCACCCGCCGTTGCATCAAATTCTCTGCTGTTAACCCAACCAATGAACCCTTGTCCACCTTTTGAGTTGGGGAGGTATATCCTCTCCATTCCAACAGACGCTGATAAAGTGAGCCTTTGGAAAGTTGATCAGCGATCAGGTAAGACACCACACAGGTGATCATTAACGGTAAAACCAGATTGAAATCCGCCGTAATCTCAAATATGATTACGATCGCGGTTATAGGAACCTTAGATACCGCACTAAAAAACGCCCCCATCCCTGCCAAGGCGTAAGTCGTCGGGTCCCCAACCCCGAAAAACGATAACTTAGCGACACCCACTAGATAACCCAAAGCAGAACCCAAAACCAGTGACGGGTGAAATAAACCCCCAGGAGCGCCCGATCCGTAGGAAACAATGGTGAGAAAAAAGTAGGTGACTAAAGCGAGGCTAGTGAATTGCCACGTCGCTTCCCCGGTAATTAATAACTCTCGCAATCCGCTATTATTGCGAAAATCTGGGGGTAATAGAGAAACTAAACACCCACAGATTAATCCCGCTAGCCCCATTTTCACCGCCAAGGAGACATGAAAGCGGCGCTGTAGGGTCAGGGAAAACAGAATTCCTCGATTAAATAAGGTTGCCAGTAATCCGGCTAAAAGACCTAGAAGTAAATAAAAGGGAATCTCTGGGGCGGAAAAACTACTGGTTGTTTCACCCCATTCCAGGTTCAGGTCGAGACTACGCCCCCCCAAAATCCGAGAAATCACCGCACCGATAAACGAAGCCAGAATCGCCGTTCCCAGAGTTAACCCAGAAAAATCATGGAGTAATTCTTCAACCACAAACAAAATACCCGCAATTGGCGTATTAAACCCCGCCGCCAAACCCGCCGCCGCCCCTGCTGAAATGATCTGGCGTCGATGGCTGGGAGATGTGGGAAACCAACGGCTAAACTGAGCCGCCAACGCAGCACCAATATGAACTGTCGGTCCTTGGCGTCCCAGGGTAAGTCCTCCCGCGATCGCTAAAATAGTACTGACGAGTTTAACCACCGCCACCCGCAAATCGAGAGCGATGGGAAATTGGGCAAGTGCGGCTTTAATTTGCGGAATACCACTCCCAGAAGCATCGGGAGCCAAATACTCGACCAAGAATCCAGACAGCGCTCCCAATACCAATCCGAACGCGGGTAAAACTAGAAAGGGCGGAAATTGTTCAGAAGTTTGAACCCGCCATGAACCGAGCCAACCAATACTGTGTTGGAGTAACACGGCAGATAGCGCAGAAACCACCCCAATTAAACAAGCTTCTGCGATCGCCAAACGTCGCTTGGGCAGTAACCATTGACGTATGGGATTGCTCATTTGTCTTATGTCTTATGTCTTATGTCTTATGTCATTCGTAATTCTCTTCCCCATCTCCCTCTGCTCCATCTGCTCCATCTGCTCCCTCTGCT
>CAKZMA010000056.1 GCA_937127375.1 uncultured Coleofasciculus sp.
TTCATATCGATGGGTTAGCGCGAGTCAATTTACTCGTGGGTATGAATAATTGTGGGAAAACCACATTACTGGAAGCTGTGTATCTATTCGTTAATCAAGGCAATCCTCAATGTTTAGGATATTTACTGTATAACCGAGGTGAACTGGTTGAGCGCTCCATTTTGAGCCAGCCCGGTGAACCCCCGCGCCCTTTGTCTTACTATCAAATTAGCCATCTATTTTACGGTCATGTACCGAGCTTAAATTCAACAATCCGTTTTCGTTCAACCCAAGATAAGAATTTACAAGTTGAAATCATTAGACAAAAATCAGAGACACCTAAAAATATAACTTCCTTTGAATTGGTTGTTCGATTAAACTCAAAAGAGGTAACATATAATGTTCCTGTATATTCTGATGATTTAATCGAATATAGATTACTGACATTTCCTGGATTCCCTAATCAATATTATAGTTCGTCGAAGCTAGAATACAAATTCATAAATAAAACTTGGTTTATTCCAAATAGTAACTTAAACAATCAGAATATAGCTGATATGTGGAATGATATTACTCTCACACCAAAAGAAAATCAGGTAATAAACGCCTTGAAAATATTCGATAAAAATATAGAGCGAATTAGTTTTACAAACAAGCCAAACTTCAACAGTGGCATTTTGTGTAAGCGTAGTCAAGAAGAATATCCAATTCCTCTCAGTAGCATGGGGGAAGGAATGCGACGCATTTTAAACTTAGCAATGGCAGCCGTGACAGTTGAAAATGGTGTATTGCTGATAGACGAAATTGAAACGGGTCTATATTATGAAGCTCAAACTGATATGTGGAGATTTATACTAAAAGTCGCTCATGAATTAAACATACAAGTTTTTGCGACAACTCATAGTTGGGACTGCATTTGTGCGTTTCAAGAAGCCGTGGATGAATTCGATGATCCATCAGTGAGCAAATTATTTCGATTGAGTCGTAAGGGTGAAGATATACGTCCGGTTGAATATCCAGCTGATGAATTATCCGTAGCTGTACGCCAAAGTATTGAGGTACGTTAATGCCAAAAGCACGAAAACCTCCTTTACCCAAACCTCAGCAGTTATTGTTGGTTGAAGGGAAGAATGACCAACATGTGATTTGGGCTTTATGTGAACAATATAACCTACCAGAAACCTTTTCTGTAGAAGTACCGGGGAAAGAAATCGATAGAGGAGGGATTGACGCAATTTTAGAGAGTTTAAAATTGAGAATCAAACAACCCAAATTACAAACATTAGGAATTGTCGTTGATGCGGATCAAGATTTACGGGCACGATGGCAAGCTGTACGAAATCGACTCATGGAGAGTGGATATCAGACGATTCCGACAGTACCTCCTCCAGATGGCTGGGTGTATACACAACCAGACAAACCCAAAATAGGCGTTTGCTCTCTCAAAAGAGGATCGTCATTTACTTGAGGAAAAGCTGTTTTTTGAATCATCAAGTCCTTCAACGGGTGACTTAATGCAAATGGCTCAAAAGGGTGGCTCGTTGAACTTCCTGTACGATGAACCCGATTTGTATACTCTCGAAGATGGGGAACCCATATAATGTCTGTCACAGCAAGATAGGTAACTCCTTCAAGGCGGGTAGTCGATGTCCCCGCCAGCGGAGAACAGACCAAGCATAAGCTTTGCGAAGCATCAAGTGATCGGCGGCTAACCGTAAGTTCGTCAGTTCCTGTCGTTCCTCTGGTGTGAGTGAATCGTCTTTGTGCTTTTGTAATAGTTTAATGTGATGCTCGTGCTGAGTGGGTTCTACAGTAGTGTATGCGATCGCGAGCAACTCCTCTATACTAAAAGTTTGCATTTTTAACAATTCTGGCT